>RFFS01000020.1 GCA_003696775.1 Calditrichota bacterium | reverse complement strand
ATATAACCACCGGCGGAAATAATGCGGTCAAACGCACTACGATCCACCACCAGGTCTTTAATCACCGGAAAAGCCCTGGCGCGCCACGGTTCCAGTAATACGGTTTCACCATCGTTGAAATGACGCATGTGCAACTGACAGACCGTCGTGGCTTTTTCCTGTCCGTGCGGAATGCCGTTGATAACAATACCGCAGGTACCGCAAATACCTTCCCGGCAATCACTGTCAAATTCGACAGGTTCTTCCCCTTTTTTGGTCAAATCTTCATTCAACACATCCAGCATTTCCAGGAAAGACATCTCCGTGGAGACATCTTTAACATCATATTCCACAAGGCGGCCGGGATCGTCCGCGTTTTTTTGGCGCCAGATTTTCAATTTCAGATTTATGGTCTTTTCCATTCCCAGCTCCTTTATTTATAACTACGCTGAGTCAGTTTAACGTTTTCAAACTCAAGGTCTTCTTTGTGCAGAACTTCTTCCTTACCTTCGCCCTGATATTCCCAGGCCGCCACATAGGAATAATGCTCGTCATCCCGTTTGGCTTCGCCTTCCTCGGTTTGGCTTTCCTCGCGAAAATGGCCACCGCAGGATTCGGCGCGGTTGAGAGCGTCACGGGCCATCAGCTCGCCCAGTTCCAGAAAATCGGCAAGCCGACCGGCCTGTTCCAGAGCTTTGTTCAGATTTTTGTCACTGCCGGTTACATTCACATTGTTCCAGAATTCTTCCCTTAATTTGGGTATGGCTTCCAGAGCGTATTTAAGACCTTTTTCGTTACGGGCCATGCCCACATGGTTCCACATAATTTTACCCAGTTCACGATGTAATTCACGGACGGTTTTCTTTCCTTTAATGGAAAGAAGTTTTTGTATTTTATCCGTTACGGCCTGACGGGCTTCCTTAAATGCATCCGTGTCCGTATTCAGCGGATCAGCGGGGATGCCCGCAATGTAATCGTTGATGGTATAGGGTAAAACAAAATAACCGTCGGCCAAACCCTGCATCAGGGCGCTGGCGCCAAGGCGGTTGGCACCGTGATCGGAAAAGTTGGCTTCACCGGCCACATATAAACCGGGGATGGTACTCATCAGGTTGTAATCCACCCACAGGCCGCCCATCGTATAGTGTACGGCGGGATAAATACGCATGGGTACTTTATAGGGATTTTCCGCTGTGATCTTTTCGTACATATCAAAAAGGTTGCCATAGCGCTCCCGGATGGTCTGCTCACCGAATTCTTTTATCGCATCGGCAAAATCCAGATAAACCGCCAGACCGGTTGATCCCACGCCCATCCCTTCGTCACACACTTGTTTGGCGTTGCGGGAGGCCACATCACGCGGCACCAGGTTCCCAAAGCTGGGATAACGTTCTTCAAGATAGTAATAACGTTCATCTTCCGGAATTTGGGAGGGCGGACGCGTGTCGCCTTTCTTGCGCGGCACCCATACCCGTCCGTCGTTTCGCAAGCTTTCACTCATCAAGGTAAGTTTGGACTGATGGTCGCCGGAAACAGGAATACAGGTGGGGTGGATTTGCGTAAAGCAAGGATTGGCGTACATGGCGCCGCGTTTATGGCTGCGCCAGGCGGCGGTTGCGTTGGAGTTAACAGCGTTGGTGGAAAGATAAAACACATTGCCATATCCACCGGTTGCCAGCACAACGGCATGACCGGCATGGGATTCCAGTTCGCCGGTTACCAGGTTACGCACCACAATGCCGCGGGCTTTGCCGTCTTCCACAACCAGGTCCAGCATCTCCCTGCGGGGGTAAATGGTTACCATTCCGGCATCCACCTGACGCATCAGCGCGCTGTAGGCGCCCAGCAAAAGCTGCTGACCCGTTTGGCCGCGTGCGTAAAAAGTACGGGAAACCTGGGCGCCGCCAAAGGAACGGTTGGCGAGATTGCCTCCGTATTCCCGGGCAAAGGGCACGCCCTGTGCCGTGGCCTGATCGATGATGTTGTTGGAAACCTGAGCCAGACGGTACACATTGGCCTCGCGGGAACGGTAATCACCACCTTTGATGGTATCATAAAACAGGCGCCAGATGCTGTCGTTGTCATTCGGATAATTTTTAGCGGCATTGATCCCGCCCTGGGCGGCAATACTATGCGCGCGGCGGGGTGAGTCCTGAATACAGAACGATTTGACATGATAACCCAGCTCGGCCAGGGAAGCGGCCGCCGAAGCGCCGGCCAATCCCGTACCGACTATGATGATGGTGTATTTACGCTTGTTCTTGGGGTTGACCAGTTTGATGGATGCTTTATGTTTATCCCATTTTTGAGCCAGCGGTCCCGCGGGTATTTTGGAATTGAGTTTCATTACGCGCCTCCATTCATTAAAAGAAATAAGGGAATACCGACAAAACCGATCGCCACAATAGCGGCGACAGCCGTGCCCAATTTTGTCATGAAGGGGGTAAAACGGGGGCCGTTAAGTCCTAAAGACTGGGTGGCGCTCCACACCCCGTGGCTTAAATGCAAACCCAATAAAATCATCATGACAATATAATAGGTAACGTTTAAGGGATCGCTAAAGTATTCATGAACGGTACGGTATAAATCGCGGATTTGTTGACCGTCCACAGTGTACATATAAACGGTACCGTATTTAAAGTTTTGCAGATGAATAATGATGAAAATGAATAATAACAGCCCCGTATAAATCATGCTGGCCGTGGCGATACCGCGTCGGCTGGCGCCGCCTTTAGTGACGCTTTTCCGGTAACGTACGGCACGCGCCTTCCGGTTTTCCAATGTAACTCGGATGGCGTAAAAGATGTGAAATAAAAGGGAAACGACCAGGATAAGTTCGGCGAAATAGATCGCCGGCCCCAGGCTGATCAATGTATGAGCCCATTTGTTAAACGGGTCCGGATCGGGGTTAAGCAATAGGAGGTTCTCCAACAGGTGAATGACGACAAAACCTGCCCACATCAATCCTGTGATACCAAGTATTAACTTTTTACCGATGGTGGAATTAAAAATCTGAGATGCACGCATTTCGATTCTCCATCTGGTTTATAAGTAGAGGTAATTGCAAAAGTTACGAATCCTGTCATTGTTCGGCAATAAATTTTATCAGTACTTTGGAACACTAAGGTCATTTACCGGTAAATTGTATGCATTCGGCGATTGTCGAGCGTATCTTTAACCGCCTGGAAAGAAACCCTTCCCAGTATTTGATCTTGATCGTTTAAAATATCCACCCGCCAGTCTCCCGAGCGTAAATGTTTTTTGTAGGTGTAGCCCCGGTAGCCACGTTCACGTCCACCATGTATGGCATAGGAAAGGTTGTCGGAAGCCTCCCACTGTTCCGTAAAAGGGTTATACCATTGCCAGCGGTGATATATACGCGTATGCAAATCGGTTGGCGCAAAAACCGCCGAAAAGCAGTACACGCAATCCTTCTGTGTATAGTAAAACGGATCATCATACGTTTTGTAAAACTGATACCAGGGTTTGTCGGATAACGTCAGCCGGTAACGTGTCCCCTCTTTTTTGACGGAATGATAAATGCCGGCGTGTTTTAACGAAAGGGGAACCGGCGGAATAATATTCATAAAGTAAAGCAGATTAAATAGCAGGTAAAAAATACCAAGAGGGCGTATAAATTGCTTTAACCAGGGATATAGGTCGCTTTCGGTTTTGTGTCCGAGAAATAATACCATGCCAAGCGTAAAGCCACCGCTTAATAAGCCGCTGGCGATAAAAAACCATGTGGAAAGCGTTTTAAACACGACGGGAAGAAAAAAAATGAAAAAGGAAAAAAGGGCCAGATAAAAATAGTAAATTTGGATTTTTAAGGCCTGCAGACGATCCTTTATGAATTCATTGGAAACCAGTAAAACAAGTAAAAATAGAACAAATAACCAGTTTTTGGTTAAGGCCGCGCTTTTAAAATAAAAAACCACATAACTGCTGAATAAGCCACCGAAGAAAAACTGCCGCGCATCGGACAAATAGGGGGCGAATTTATCCCATATGGGATGCCGTACCTTTTTGAAAGTATAAAGATGGTTGATAACGATTAGCAAACCCGCGCAAAGGATGTAAGCCAGCAAGATCAGGTTGTCGCTGAGTCGGTCTATGCGATTAAGTGTCCAACTATCCCATGCGAAACCGGCTATAAAAGAAAGAATGGGAAAAGCCTTTTGATGGCGGCTATAAAGCGAACGGAGACGTGTGGTTGTGTCGGATAAAATCTGTTTCATGATGTTGTTCCAAATGTATGAATTTAGTTTTGTGCACAATGAGGCGCAACCGCTAAAACAGGCTGGGTGAACGTATGATTTGGATGTATCAGCGCAAATTCGATGGCTGTGGATATTGGTGTTGCAAATGAGAAAATGATTGGTTAAATTAAATCAGACAATTTAATCTTATTTAAATGATGGAGGAAGTAATGAATCTGGTCAAACGTGGGGGGCTTCTGTTGGCTACCCTGTCTGTTATGGTATTACTGGTAGCCTGTGGCGGAGATAAATCATCTAAAACGGAACAGGCACAACCGGCGGTCCAAAAGAATGCCGACGGGCTAACCGATTTTCAAATGGAAAACGGCATCGGGCCGGTAACGGAGAAAATCGTTCTGGGTGAAATAGATGAAGCTAAAGCCAAAGCCGGTGAAGCGTTGTTTAAAAGCAAATGCGCGCCGTGTCATAAACTGGATAAACGGTTGGTTGGCCCGGCATTACGCTATGTGACCGAACGGCGTACACCGGAATATATTTTGAATATGATTCTTAATCCCGATGGCATGGTAAAACAACATCCGGAAGCTAAAAAGGTGTTGGCCGAATATCTTTCGCCAATGACCAATATGAATCTGCCTTTGGAGCAGGCTAAGGAATTATTGGAATATCTGCGTCTTGTTGAAAAGGAAGGCAAGGAAAAAGGCATTCAGGCCGATCCGCTTTTCAGAGGTCAAAAATAACCCCGTCGCGCCCTGTTCGGTAAACGGGACAGGGCTTCTTGTTTATATTTGTAAAAACTTAATAAATATGTTGATGGAAGGGTTTAAATATCTTATATTAAGATATAAGACTCTTATTTAGGTATAACGGCTATGTTGTTGTCAAAATCATGTGTATATGGAATACGGGCCCTGCTTTATTTATCTGTAAACAGAGACCGTGAATATGTGCCGATTAGTGAAATATCCGAATTGCTGGGGATTTCATTTCATTTTTTGACAAAGATTCTACAGGAATTAACGGCGGTGGGTATTGTCAAATCCCGTAAGGGGATAAAAGGTGGCGTGGCCCTGGCCCAACCGGCTGATAAAATCACCCTGTACAACATAATCATGCATCTTGATGGCGAAGCTTTGTTTAACGAATGTGTGCTGGGCCTGCCCGGTTGCGCCGATGACAATCCCTGTTCCATGCATAAAATTTGGAGTTCCGTAAAAAAAGAACTGCAAGGTAATTTGCAAACCGAAACACTGGCGCATCTGGCCAGGCAAATCGATGAGGGCAACATCAGGCTTTACGACTACAATTTCGCTATCGATTAACGATGGCTTTTTATAATATAATCGGAGGGTATATATTATGCGTTTTATTGTTTTTTTTATAATGTTGACCCTGGTTTTCCAGGCTTGTAAAACAGCCGGGAACCAGCCGCAATCAACGGAAGACCTGACTAAGAATACACCAAAAGGGCAGGCTTCCGTGGTGGATAAAGAATCCGCTCCCAATATTTTGCAATTGGCGGAAAAAACCAAAGAGCTGTCCACATTGGTGGCCGCTGTTCAGGCGGCTGAAATCGAACATGTGCTGGTCAACGCCGGACCGCTGACGGTATTCGCGCCGGTTAACTCGGCATTTGATGCATTGCCGGCGGGAACGGTTGAGACTTTGCTTAAGCCGGAAAACAAGAAAAAGCTGGCTTTTATCCTCACCAACCATGCCGCGCCCAGCACCTACAAAGGGCGTCTGTTGAAAGACGGCCGCAAAATTTATATGGCGACGGGTAACTATATTACCATCCATCGCAAGGGCGACGATGTCTATATCGGTGATGCCAAAATTCTGGCCACGGTAGATGCCTCCAACGGGGTGGTTCATTTAATTGATAAAGTATTAGTACCGGAAGAAAAATAATCGTAAGTACCATATATTATGAGGTTTGAGTTATGAAGTTTTATTTTAAGATGTTAAATGTGTTGGTCATCGCGGCGTTTTCCTTAACGTTGGTGGCCTGTAATGGTGGAAATTCCAAAGGCGGAGCCCTGAAGAACTCCGCTGCGGAAAAAGTGTTTGTGGCGCCCGGAAAATATGATGCCTATTATGCGTTTATATCCGGCGGTTTCAGTGGTCAGTTGTCCGTTTATGGTTTGCCGTCGGGCCGTTTGTTCAAAGTAATTCCCGTTTTTTCGGTAGATGCCGAAAAAGCCTGGGGTTTTAATGAAGAAACCAAACCAATGCTGCAAACCAGTCATGGTTTTATTCCGTGGGACGACTCGCACCACCCCGATATTTCCCAAACCAACGGGGAACTGGACGGACGCTGGGTGTTTATCAACGCCAATAACACACCGCGTATCGCGCGTATTAGCCTGGAAACATTCGAAACGGAAGAAATTATCGAAATCCCCAACAGCGCCGGTAACCATAGCTCCTCTTTTGTTACAGAAAACACGGAATATGTTGTCGCCGGTACCCGTTTTGGCGTGCCCATCCCGCAACGTGATATGTCCATTAAAGACTATAAGGGCAATTTCAAAGCGGCACTTTCTTTTATTAAAGTCGATCCGAAAACCGGCCACATGAATCTCGATTTTCAGGTATTGATGCCGGGTTTTGATTATGACCTTTCCCATCCGGGGCGCGGTAAATCGCACGGTTGGTTCTTCTTCTCTACATATAACACGGAAGAAGCCCATACGTTGCTGGAAGTCAACGCTTCCCAGAACGATAAAGACTATATCGCCGCTGTTAACTGGAAAAAAGCTCTGGAATTCATCAAACAGGGTAAATATCAAACCATGCCGGCGCGTTATGCCCATAACGTATATAGCGATGAAAACCACACCGCCACATCCACCATGGAAAAAAGCGTACGCGTATTAGACGCCTCCAAACTGCCCGGACTGGTTTATTTCATGCCCACACCGAAATCGCCGCATGGTTGTGATGTGGACCCGACCGGTGAATATATTGTTGGAAGCGGTAAACTGGCCGCCGCTCTTACGGTACACTCTTTTAGCAAAATGTTAAAAGCCATTGAAAATAAAGAATTTGACGGCGAAGCCTATGGTATTCCGATTCTGAAATTCGAATCGACTTTGGCCGGAACGGTGGAACAACCGGGATTAGGTCCGTTACATACGGAATTTGACGGTAAGGGATATGCTTACACCACCTTCTTTATTTCTTCGGAAGTTGTCAAATGGAAACTGGGCACCTGGGAAGTAGTGGATCGTAAACCCACTTATTATTCGGTGGGTCACTTGATGATTCCGGGCGGTAACTCCCGCAAACCATTTGGCAAATATCTGGTTGCCATGAATAAGATTACCAAAGACCGCTACCTGCCCACCGGGCCGGAGGTATGTCAGTCTGCCCAGTTGTATGACATAAGTGGCGATAAAATGGAAATGCTGCTCGACTTCCCAACCGTGGGCGAGCCGCATTATGCCGCCGGCATCCCGGCTGAGATTGTTAAAAAGCATTCCAAAAAATTCTTTAAACTGGAAGAAAACAAACATCCGTATGCAACAAAGAGTGAAGATGCCGGTAAAGTAGTGCGTAAAGGCAATGAAGTGCATATTTATATGACCATGATCCGCAGCCACTTCTCGCCGGACAACATCGAAGGCATCAAAGTGGGCGACAAGGTCTATTTTCATGTGACTAACCTGGAACAGGATTACGATGTGCCGCATGGTATTGCCATGATCGGCGCCCGTACATCGGAACTGCTTATAATGCCGGGGCAGACCGAAACCTTTGTTTGGGAACCGAAGCAAGTAGGTGTATGGCCTTTCTACTGTACGGATTTCTGTTCCGCGCTGCACCAGGAAATGCAAGGGTATGTGCGCGTCTCGCCGCGAAATTCCAATGTTAAACTCTCCTGGTCTTTGGACGGCGAATAAAAGAATTATACCGGGGGATATTTAAGGGACAGTAGCTTAAATTCTTAACCGACAGCCCTGTGTATACAGGGCTGACTTTTAAACAACGGATAATGAAATGAAAAAGTCTAAAATTTTAATGATGGCGGGATCGCTCCTGCTGTTGTCTCTTTTTGCGCTGCCGCTGTGGAATATTACCCTGGAAGCGCCTCAATACCCGGACCCGCTGGGATTGAATATTCATATAGACGGGTTACAGGATGGCAATAATGAAAATGATGTACGAAATATAGATCTGTTAAATCACTACATCGGCATGGAACATCTACCCAAGGATTTGCCGGAATACCACCTGTTTCCGATTATCGTGGCGGTGATGGCCATATTAGGTTTGATAATCGGCTTTACGGGCAAGCCCAAACTCTATTTGACCTGGGTAATAGTGATGGCTATTTTGGGTATCGCCGGTATTTATGATTTTTACCTATGGTTGTACCACTACGGACATAACCTTAATCCCAATGCCATACTTAAGTTTGTGGATAAAAACGGCAATCCCATGGCTTATCAACCGCCGATTTTCGGTAGTAAACAATTACTGAATTTCCGTGTGCACTCTTTTCCGGCCTCGGGCGCTTATGTGATGTTTTTAGGTATTCTGATGACCATTTGGGCTTTTATCACAGGTAAAAAAGAGAGCTGATGATGACGTTTAGAATGTTAATATTAATGGGCATAACAGCGTTACTGTATTTGACTGGCTGTTCCGCGGAACCGCAACCTATCCATTATGGAACCGATGTCTGTGCTTTTTGTGAAATGACCATTGTGGATCGGCAACACGCCTCGGAAATGGTGACAGAAAAGGGCAAGGTGTATAAATACGATTCCATCGAATGCATGTTGCGGGACCGTAAGAACCATACGGACGTACCGGTGGCGCTTTATCTGATTGATGATTTTGCCCATGCCGGTATTTTGACAGACGCTCGTAACGCAACCTATCTGATTAGTGAAAACTTTCCCAGTCCGATGGGCGCCAACCTTTCCGGTTTTGCCTCGCGCGATGAAGCGGAAAAAGTTATGAAATCTGAAGGAGGCCGCCTGTTCACCTGGCAGGAAATAGGCGCGCAAATAAAATAAAGGTATTAAAAAGAAGTGCATGGCGTTGGTTATGCGCTTCTTTTTTTTAAGAGCATGATAAACAGAAAATTATGCATCATAACGATCCTATGGGTGGCTATTATGTTATCCGCTTGGTTAAACGCGGCCGTTATAACGGTTGGTAACGGAGCGAATCCAAGCCTGAGCGCGGCGGTACATCAGGCACGGGCGGGGGATACCGTGCTTGTGATACCGGGAACGTATAAGGAAGCGGCCATCATTATCGATAAACCGTTGACCCTGCTGGGGCAAAACCACCCGGTTATCGACGGGATGAATAAGGGCCATATATTGGATATCCGCGCCGATAGTGTAACCGTTAAGGGTTTTCATCTGCGTAATGTGCAGCAAAGTTATACCAAAGACTTCGCGGCGATTCATTTATTTAAATGCAGTCATTTTGTTATTGAAGATAATGTGTTACGGAACTCTTTTTTTGGAATTTTAATTGAGCGCTCCAAACGGGGTTATGTGCGTAATAATGACATTCTGGGCGAGGCGGTAACCGAACAAAGTTCCGGTAACGGCATTCACGGCTGGCATTCATCATTTTTATTTATCGAAAACAACCATGTGGAACGGATGCGTGACGGTATCTATTTTGAATTTGTTAAAAACAGCGTCATCAAAGGCAATAAAAGCCGCCATAATGTGCGCTACGGGCTGCATTTTATGTTTTCCAATGACGACCGTTACGAGGCAAACACCTTTGAAAAAAACGGAGCCGGCGTCGCGGTGATGTTTTCCAACCGCATCAGCATGATTAAAAACCGTTTTCGGCTCAACTGGGGGTCGGCCTCATACGGTTTGTTGCTTAAGGAAATTTACGATGCCACCATAAAAGACAATCTGTTTTATAAAAACACCATCGGCGTGAATGCCGACGGAGCCAACCGCATCGAATTCAGCGGCAATCGTTTTGACAATAACGGCTGGGCCATTCGTTTTCTGGGCGCCTGTTACGGGAATAAAATCATCGGAAATAATTTTGTGTATAATGCCCTGGATATCTCCTATACCGGTTCGATAAATGGTAATGTGTTCGACCGGAATTTTTGGAGTAAATACAGCGGATACGATCTGGATAAGAACGGCATCGGCGACGTACCCTACCGGCCGGTGAAATTATTTTCATACATTGTACATAAAACACCGGAAACGATTATATTGCTGCGCAGCCTCTTTGTGGATATTATAAATTTTTCGGAGAAGGTATCGCCCATACTGACGCCGGATAATCTTAAGGACAATCAACCGCTTATGAAACCCGTGACGGAAAATGCTGAAAGTTAAGGACTTACATAAAAGCTACGGCCCGGTTAACGTACTTAAAGGCGTAAACATAGATTTTAAACCCGGGGAGATCACCGCCGTGCTCGGGCCCAACGGGTCGGGAAAAACCACCTTGCTGAAAAGCATTTTGGGCATGGTGATTCCACAAAAAGGCGCTATTATGCTGGACGGCGCGTCGATTCTCGGTAACTGGCAATACCGCGATAAAATTGCTTATGTGCCGCAAATCGCCAACTTTCCGGGGAATATACGCGTGGAAGAGCTGATCCGCATGATTCGGGATATTCGTCCCGGCGCCGGCGCGTATCAGGAGCTGGCGGAAACACTGAAACTGACGCCTTTTTTTAAAAAGAAATTATCCGCCCTTTCCGGGGGGACGCGGCAAAAGGTGAATCTGGTACTGGCCTTTATGTTCGACGCGCCGCTGGTTATTCTGGATGAACCCACCGCCGGCCTGGACCCCGTGGCGTTGATCATCCTTAAGGATTTGATAGCCGAACAAAAGGCGCGCGGTAAAACCATCCTAATAACCACTCACATCATGAATCTGGTGGAAGAGATGGCCGATAAGGTTGTTTTTTTACTGGACGGAACGGTTTATTTTCACGGCGCTGTACAAGAACTTAAGGAACACACCGGAAGAGATCACATGGAAAAGGCAATCGCGGCGATTTTGGAGAAAAGCTATGCTTAAAATTCTAAAATACAGTTTTACGGATTTGATGCGCAGCCGCTGGAGTTATATCTATTTCCTGTTCTATCTCACCCTGGGTTTTGTCCTGTTCTTTTTAAACACAGACCTGACCAAGGCAGTGATCACCCTGATGAATATCATCATTGTGCTGACCCCACTCATCGGGACGATCTTCGGAGTGATGTATTATTACAGTTCCCGTGAATTTACGGAATTGTTGCTGGCGCAACCGGTGAAACGGCATACTATTTTTGCCGGTCAGTATCTCGGGGTGAGTTTGTCGCTCAGCCTTAGTTTGGTGGTGGGGGTCGGATTGCCTTTTGTGTTATACGGTATTTTTGCTTCCGCCGCTATCTGGGATTTTGCCACACTCTTAATGATCGGCGCTTTTCTGACCTTTATCTTTGTGGCGCTGGCGTTTAACATGGCCTTGTTTTTTAACGATAAAATCAAAGGCTTCGGCGCCGCGATTATTTTGTGGCTGTTTATGGCCGTTATTTATGACGGCATTTTTCTTCTGAGCCTGATGTTGTTTAATGATTACCCGTTAGACAAGCTGGCCCTGGGCGCCACGATGTTCAATCCCATCGACTTATCACGTATATTGATTTTGCTGAAGTTGGATATTTCCGCTTTATTGGGATATACCGGCGCCGTATTCAAGGATTTTTTCGGTAATCCGCTGGGCATGGTTGTCTCTTTATCCCTGCTGGGTGTATGGGTGGCTTTGCCGGTCATGCTGATGCTGCGCCAGTCTTCCAAAAAAGATTTTTAAATATTTTTTTCCGTAGCCGGGCACTTTTTAGTTATAATTCCGGCAAACCTTTGGGATACAAATAAAACACTTCGTGTACCGTCCCAGATGTGAAGGCCTGCCAACTATCCACGTTGGCGCGCAGGGCCATCACGGCCGCGGTGGGTAAATTATCCAGCCGGTCGTTTAAAAAATAATTCACCAACTGGGTCAGACCCGGATTATGGCCCACCTGTATCACTTCGTTCCAATGATCGTTATAGGAATTGATCAATGATAACAGTGTATGGGCCGGAGCCATATATAAAATATCCAGGGTTTTGATATGACACATGGGGAATTGCACGGAAGCGCACAACAGCCGTGCGGTGGTCAGGGCGCGTACCGCCGGACTGGTGATGATGATGTCCGGGCGGGCGTTGCGGTCGTGCAGTGCCTTTGCCATGCGCAGGACATCCCGCTTGCCGCGTGTGTTAAGCGGTCGGTCAAAATCATTTTGCGCGCCCGCTTCCCATGAGGATTTACCATGTCGCATGATATAGAGAGTTTTCATAGATTGCCTTTTTGTTGCCACAATGGATAGTAGAACAGATTTAAGGAAAAAATATGAAAGTCGCAATTGTCAGTAACGGATTACAAACGGAAAGCCGCAGCCGCATCCTGGCCCGCACGGCCTATGATGATTTAACAAAACGCGGTGTTGAGGCGATTTTTGTGGATATGCGTTCATTTCACTTGCCTTTATGCGACGCAGAGGAACAGTCGCTTAATCATCCCAATGCATCGCGGTTGAAGGAGATATTCCAATCCGTGGATGGGTTTATTCTGGCCACGCCGGTTTATAATTTCGGCCCCAACAGCACTTTAAAAAATCTGATCGAACTGACGGGAGGCGCCTGGGCAAACAAGGTGGTGGGTTTTTTATGCGCCGCCGGTGGTCACCGCAGCTATATGTCCATCATGGCCACGGCCAACAGCCTGATGCTGGATTTTCGCTGCCTGATCATTCCGAAATTTGTTTACGCGGTAAAAGATGATTTCACGGGTGAAGGCGTTTCGCCGGAAATTCAGCAACGCATAGAAGAACAAAACAGCTATCTGTTGAAACTATGCGCCGCCCTTTCCCCAAAATAGTTAGCGTTGGATTTTATATAGCCAGTCAGGGGCAATATTTAATGTTTAGCCTACGTATAAATATATCCCAACGAATTAAAATCGACTCTAAAGTTGAGTGGAGACCGGGCTCCATTTCGTTCACCCTTTTAGTTTTTTTACGATATCCAGAATTTGCCTGGCGTGACTACCGGTATCCACATTCTCAAAAATGTGCAAAATTTTACCGTCTCCGTCGATTAAAAATGTTTTGCGCTGCGCCACCAGGAAACCGGTGAGCATGCCTTTGGCTCCGTAGGCCTCAGCCGCTTTCTTATCCGTATCGGAGAGCAGCGGAAAAGGCAGGTTATACTTTTCCCTGAACTTTTTATGGGAAACGCTGTCGTCATAACTGACGCCTAAAACCACGATACCCGCATCCAGCAGGGATTGGTAATTATCACGCAGGTTACAGGCCTCGGTGGTACAACCGGGCGTGTCATCCTTGGGGTAAAAGTAAAGGGCGATGATCTTCCCACTGTAGTCCTTTAATCGGTGTACCGTACCATCGGCATCTTTTAAGGCAAAGTCAGGCGCGGGGTCACCGGGTTTTAATGTGTTTCCGGCCCAGGCCAGTGCAATCAGGGCCATCATGCCCATCAGGGTTATGTTTAGCATAATTTTTGCTTTCCTTTCTTTAAATGTTAGATTTCCGTCTTGTGACACCTAAACGATTATCCGACTGAAAATATTTCTAAAGGGAGTAACGAAATGCGCTTTTGTCCATATTGTTCCGAACCGATCACCCGGGGAATGAAAACCTGTCCCCATTGCAAACGTTCCCTGGAACTGGAATTAATAAAAAATCTGTACAAACCCGACATGGAAAGTAGTCACATCAATGCTCCCACTGCCCGTAAACTTTGGTATCACCGCCATAAATTGTTTATTTACCCGATGATTACACTGCTCATCGGAGGGATCATCGGCGGAGTGTTGATTTATGGTTATGCACGGGCCTCCTTTGCTTCTCAAAAGGATGGATACGAGCGGGAGATCAGCGCGCTGGGCAGAGTCATCGATTCGCTGAAACAAAAAGACCGCTCCGCGCGCAGCGGTTTCGAAAATCAACTGGCGGCGCGGGATTCGCTTATCGATTTATTGACCCGGGAACGCAATACGATGGGGCGCATCATCTACTTTACGCGGCGCATGGCGCGTAACAGCACCATTACCCCAAACAGTGAAGCCGAAGTAACCCGTTTTCAAAACAATTTCAAATATCTTCAAAAGCAGTTTGATGGTTATCAGGAAGAGTTGAAAACCAAAAATTTTAAACAGCATAAATCCTTTAATTTAAAAACACTTCCCATGTTTTTGGAATAAGATTAGCGGCTTTCATGCTTGTTTTCAAAAGACTTAACGGCGCCTGGGACGATAAACGTGGGTACTTGTGCCAAAAAACATCTCCGCTGATTCCATCACCGTTTCCGACAGAGTGGGATGGGGATGGATGGAAAGTTTCAGATCGCCGGCTAACGCGGCCATTTCCACGGCCAGAACCCCTTCGGCAATCAACTCCCCGGCGCCGGCGCCCACAACACCCATACCCAGCACACGCTCCGTTTCAGGATCTATGATCAGTTTGGTTAAACCGTCGGTACGGTCCATGGTTATCGCCCGACCGGACGCGGCCCAGGGAAACCTGAAGACCGATACCCTGCGTCCTTGTGCCTGGGCTTCAGTTTCGGTTAATCCACACCATGCCAGTTCCGGGTCTGTGTAAACCACAGCCGGGATGGTGTTCGGTTCGAACGCGGCCTTATGTCCGGCTATCACCTCCACGGCGGTTTGTCCTTCATGGCTGGCTTTATGCGCCAGCATGGGGTTGCCGACCACATCGCCAATGGCAAAAATATTCGGTTCGTCCGTGCGCATCTGTATGTCGGTATCGATAAAGCCTTTATCGTTTATCCTGACGTTTAAATTCTCCAGGCCGATGCTCTCCGTATTGGGTTTGCGGCCGATGGTGACCATCACTTTATCATAGGTTTCCTCAAAGGTGGAACCGTCCTTGCGCTCCATGGTCACACGCATCCCTTTGGATGTTTCTTGCATGGCCACCACTTTGGTCTCGGTCATAATGGTTTCGAAACGCGGGGCCATGCTTTTTTGCAGCACGCGAACCAGATCAAGATCTGCGCCGGGCAGGATACCCGGTAACATTTCCACCACACTCACCTTGCTGCCCAGTGTGGCGTACACACTGCCCAGCTCCATACCGATCACACCGCCGCCCATGACCAGCATTTTTTGCGGTATTTCTTCCATGCGCAGAGCGCCGGTCGATGTCCATATCCGTTTGGAGTCGGGTATCAGACCCGGTATCAGAAAGGGCCGGGAGCCCGTGGCGATAATGGCATAGGTGAAGTCCAGAGCAGCGCTTCTGCCGTCATGCAAATCCACTTCCAGGCGGGTGGGGGATACAAAACGGCCACGTCCGCGCAAATGCCTGATTTTACGTTGATTGCGCAACATTCCGTTGCCCTGGGTCAGGCGGTTCACCACCCCCTCTTTAAAAGCGCGCAGCTTATCCAGATCAATTTTCGGTTCGGCAAAGGTGACGCCCCATTTGTGGGCTTCGCGTGTTTCTTCTATCAGTTTGGCCACGTGCAGCAAGGCCTTGGACGGGATACACCCGCGGTATAAACAAACACCGCCCGGGTTTTCCTCGGGGTCGATCAAGGTGACGTCCATGCCCAGGTCCGCGGCCAAAAAGGCGGCTGTATAACCTCCGGGTCCGGCACCGATAACGGCAAGATGTGTTTTATGATTTTCAGACATAGTCATTTCCCAATCTTAAATGTAATTTGCTACCCTTCCAGTAAAACGGTAAAGGGCTCTTCCAGCACCTGACAAATCCAGCGCAGAAAGCGGGCCGCGTCGGCGCCGTCGATAATGCGATGGTCATAGGAAAGCGCCAAAGGCATGATCAGCCGCGGCTGAAAGGCGCCATCGATATACCGGGGTTGAATTTCGGAACGGGAAACGCCCAAAATGGCCACTTCGGGCGCGTTGACGATGGGCGTAAAGCCGGTACCGCCGATGCCGCCCAGGTTGGAAATACTGAAATTGCCGCCCTGCATATCTTCCACGGTTAATTTTTTAGCGCGGGCTTTTACGGATATTTCCGTCAGTTCCACGGCGAGATCGATGATGTTCTTTTTATCCACATCACGAATCACCGGTACCAGCAGGCCGCGTTCCGTATCCACGGCAATGCCGATGTTAAAATATTTTTTATAGATGATCTCATTCTTGGCCATGTCAATACTGGCGTTGAATTGCGGGAATTTACGCAACGCCGCTTCCACAACCTTGATCAGAATGGCGGTCATGGTCAGCTTGCCGCCGGCCGCTTCCGCCTTTTTACCGTGGGCTTTACGCAGCTTTTCCAATTCCGTTATATCGGCTTTGTCGAATTGCGTAACATGTGGGATGGTGGCCCAGGCCGTGCTGAGATGCCGCGCCGAGGTTTGCCGCAGCTTGTTCATGGTCTCGGTTTCGATGGGACCGAACTTGCTGAAATCGGGCAGAGGTTCGGCGGCGATCGTTCCCGTTGCGGTTCCGGCACGGCGTTGTGTGTGCAGCAGTTTGGAATAGGCTTTGACATCCTCCACGGAAATGCGTCCGCCCGGTCCGGTTCCGGGTACCTCATGAATATCAACGCCTATTTCACGGGCAAAGCGTCGCACGGAAGGCGCGGCAGGTGCGATTTTAGACGGATCGCGTTGTGCCTGGCGTTTAACCAATGCCACGGCGTCCTTTTCGCGTTGACGGATGGATTCCATGTCAATATGACTGGTGTCGGCATCTGCAAAAGCTACAGGCGAGGCGGTTTCCGGCGCGGTGGCGGGCGCCTCGGCGGCGGTTGTTTGTATTGTACAAATTTCCTGACCCGGTTTAAGGGTATCGCCCTCCTTAACCAAAACTTCCACTACGGTGCCGCCTTGTGCCGCCGGGACTTCAATCACGGCTTTATCCGTTTCCAGCTCCACAAGCGGCGCTTCCGCTTCGATGGTATCGCCGGGTTTGATGAATACCGTGGATACGGTTCCCGAATCCACACCGTCGCCCATATCCGGTACCACCAGCGGTTGGGTAACCGGGCCGGTGGCGGGCGGGGTTTGCGTTACCGTGGTTTCTTCAACGGCATCCGGTTGCGGCGCCACGGGGGCCGGTGTTTCCGCTTTGGACGTGGGAGTGTCCGCCGCATCCAGCTTCACAAGGGCCTGACCGATTTTCACTTCGTCGCCGGGGGCCACCAGTACTTTTTTTATGGTTCCGGCCGCATCCGCCGGAACTTCAATCACGGCTTTATCCGTTTCCAGCTCCACCAGAGCCTGATCTTTTTCTATGGTATCGCCGGCTTTCACAAAAACCGATGAAACGGTTCCCGAATCGATACCATCGCCCAAATCGGGCAATTTAATTTCTATTGACATACGTTTTAATACTCCGTTTCAGTCGCAGAAAGTTGTTAATTTGATTAATGGGTCAATGGATCGACTTTTTCCGGGTCGATGTCCATCTCCTTAACAGCGCGGGCCACATCCGCCGCTTTAATCTTTCCTTGGTCCTTCAGGGCGTTCAAAGTGGCCAGGGTGATATAACGTTCATCCACTTCAAAGAAATTGCGCAATTGATGACGACCGTCGCTGCGGCCGAACCCGTCTGTTCCCAGTACGCGATAAGTGCCGGGTACCCAGCGGGCGACCGAGGCGGGCAACGCTTTTACATAATCGGAAGCGGCCACAAAAACCCCCTTGGCGTTTTTCAGTGTTTCACTGATATAGGCCTTTTTAGGATTCTGATCGGGATGCAGCATGTTCCAGCGATCGGTTTGTGTGGCGTCGTTTAACAGTTCCTTGTAACTGGTTACGCTGTACACATCCACGGCAACGTTCCAATCCTTTTCCAGGCGGTCGCGTGCTTTAAGTACTTCGTTCATGATGGCGCCGCTGCCAAACAGGTTGGCGTGGGCCGCGGCTTTTTTCTTTTTGGAAGCACTGAATTTGTACATCCCCCTGACAATCCCCTCCTTAACGCCTTTCGTTTTGGGCATGGAAGGCTGCACGTAGTTTTCATTCATCACGGTGATGTAATAAAAAACGCTTTCCTGTTTTTCATACATGCGTTCGATGCCATCGCGGATAAGCACGGCCAATTCGTAAGCAAAGGCCGGATCGTACGCCTTAACGTTGGGATAAGGCAGCAACATAATATGGCTGTTGCCATCCTGGTGCTGCAAGCCTTCGCCGGCCAGGGTGGTGCGTCCGCTGGTGGCGCCCAGCAGAAAACCGCGCGCACGCATATCGCCGGCGGCCCATACAAAATCGCCCACACGCTGGATGCCGAACATGGAATAGAAAATGAAAAACGGTATGGTGTTGATGCCGTAATTGCTGTAAGCCGTACCGGCGGCTATAAAGGAAGATATGGAACCGGCTTCGGTAATCCCCTCTTCAAGTATCTGGCCGTTTTTGGCTTCCTTATAATACAGAAGGCTTTCGCGGTCCACCGGCTCGTAAAGCTGACCGGTATGAGCGTATATACCAACCTGGCGGAAAAGCGACTCCATACCGAAGGTACGCGCTTCGTCGGGAACGATGGGCACGATCAGTTTGCCCAATTCCTTGTCGCGCAGCAGCTTGGCCAACAGGCGGACAAAAACCATGGTGGTGGAGGCTTCCCGGTCTCTGGTGCCTTCATAAAATTCTTCAAATAACGACTCATCCGGTGTTTGGATGGGGTTGCTCTTCTGACGACGCTGTGGCAGATAGCCGTTCAGCTGTTTACGACGTTCCAAAAGGTATTGAATTTCCGGACTGTCCTGTGCGGGCTTGTAAAAAGGAATGGTATCGATATCTTCATCGGAAACGGGAATCCCAAAGCGCGAACGGAAATGCCGCAACTCGGCTTCATTCAGTTTCTTTTGCTGGTGGGTGATGTTTTTACCCTCTCCCGCTTCGCCCAGGCCGTAGCCTTTAACGGTACGGGCCAGAATCACGGTCGGTTGTCCTTTGTGTTTTACCGCGGCATCGTAAGCGGCATACACTTTTTCGGGATCATGACCGCCCAGGCGCAGTTTCTCAAGCTGTTCATCGCTGAGGTGTTCCACCATTTTTAACAGTTGCGGATATTTACCCCAAAAATGCTGGCGAATATAGGCGCCGCCGCGGACGATGTAATTTTGATAATCGCCGTCCACCACTTCCATCATGCGTTTGGCCAGCAATCCGTCTTTATCCTGCGCCAGTAACGGGTCCCAATCGCGTCCCCAGATTACTTTGATCACGTTCCAGCCCGCGCCGCGGAAAACCCGTTCCAGTTCCTGAATGATTTTTCCGTTCCCGCGAACCGGGCCGTCCAGCCGTTGCAGGTTGCAATTGATGACAAAGTTCAGGTTGTCCAGTTTTTCCCGGGCGGCCAGAGAAATGGCGCCCAGTGCTTCCGGTTCGTCGGTTTCACCGTCGCCGAGAAAAGCCCACACCTGCTCGTTGTTGGCCGGCTTCAGTCCGCGGTCTTCGAGATAACGCATAAAACGTGCCTGGTAAATAGCCATGATCGGGCCCAGCCCCATGGAAACGGTGGCGAATTGCCAGAATCCGGGCATCAGCCAGGGATGGGGGTAAGAGGACAATCCCGGTTCCCTGCCGGTTTCATGACGGAAGCGTTTCAGCTCATCGGCGGTAATGCGCCCTTCCAGAAAAGCCCGGGCGTAAATACCGGGCGAAGCATGTCCCTGAAAAAAGACAAAATCACCCATGAAGTCATCGGAAGGGGCCCGGAAAAAGTGGTTAAAACCCACTTCGTACAGGGTGGCCGCCGAGGCATAGGTGGAAATGTGCCCGCCGATGCCGTTTTCGTGTTTGTTGGCCCGTACCACCATGGCCATGGCGTTCCAACGGATGATGCTTTTAATACGTCGTTCCACTTCCCGGCTGCCGGGATAATTGGGTTGGTCTTCCAGCGGAATGGTATTGATGAAAGGAGTGTTTGCCGAGAAGGGCAGTTGAATGCCTTCGGCAAAGGCGTGGGCCTGAAGGGTTTTTAAAATTTCCCTGGCGCGTTCCGGCCCCCCGGATTGTATCACGTAATCCAGCGATTCCAGCCATTCCGACCGTTCAATTTCTTCAA
This sequence comes from Calditrichota bacterium, assembly GCA_003696775.1. Classification (GTDB taxonomy): domain Bacteria; phylum Calditrichota; class Calditrichia; order Calditrichales; family J004; genus J004. Next base: position 5,127 of record RFFS01000020.1, on the reverse strand, counting down.
TTTCATTGATGCTGTGATGTTGAGCGCTCATGAAAAATCCTTTTATTGATGTTAAATTTTGTCGAGACGGGAAATATAGAAAATTTTCTTATGTTAAACAAAAACGGCCAAGCCGACTGAACAGATGAACGAAAAGGGATGAAGTCCCTTTGCAGTTGCGAATGTCCGATGATCGGCATAAGTTACCCTTCCTTTGGTGTAAACGGGGAAAATTGTGACCGAACGACTGAAAAGCAGCCTGTTGTTTTTGATTAAATACGCTATCGGGCTGGGCTTACTTTTTTGGATATTACATCGCGTGGATGCGCACCGCGTTTGGGCCACCCTGCGCTCCATCCCGGCCGGCACTTTGTTTGTGCTGGAACTGCTGTCGCTTTGCGGTTTATTGTTTCAGTTCATTCTGTGGCGCTTTTTAGTCAGCCAACATTCCGAAAGGCATGATATCCGTGATTTGCTCGCCTCCTTCCTGGCCGGATTTGCCTTCCGCCTGATGCTGCCCGGCGGACATGCCGAAGTCTCCAAGGTGTTTTTGCTAAAAGGGCGGCGCCGCGGCAAGGTGATGGCTTTTGGCGCGGAAAAATTTTTCCAGACGCTCTTTAAGATCATTTTCATTTCGCTGGCCCTGATGGTGATCTATCCTCAAAAAAAATTATTATTGATAACCCTGAGCCTGGCCGGTGTGTTTGTGTTTCTTTTTTTGCCGCACCTGTTGCATACGGAAAAATGGCAAAATTTTCAGGAAAAAGAGGTTGCGTACCACCGTGTGTTCAGGTGGTCACTGATGCTTACCATTCCGGGATTTCTGATCATCGCCGGGCAATATTATCTGCTGTTGCTGAACATGGCGCCCATTAAGTGGACGGAAGCGGTTTTGGTTACCACATTTATCTGGGGCGCGGGCCTGATCCCCATATCGATATCGGGGTTGGGTGTGCGTGAAAATCTGGCGGTCTATTTTTTAGGATTATATAACGTGCCCAGCGCCACCGCCGTGGGCGCCTCTTTGCTGATATTCACAATCAATGTGATTGTGCCCGCCATAGCCGGGGTGATTATTATCATTCGTCGCCGCCATCAATTGGGGAACGCCCGTGGCGAAGTCTATTCTTTTTTTAACCGGGTGTTACGTAAAAAATAAGGGTTATTCCCCATTGTAAAACACAGGTTGTTTTTCCTTGCTGTAACCGCGGAAACCGATGGTCAGCGTCAGACGCCAGCCGTGCGGCAATAATTCCGGGGCACCGCTTACATGGATATCGCCCGGCGCGCTGTTTAACACCGCCGGTTCCGTGATGCGGTACGCCGTGAAAAAATACCCCCACTCCAGAGCCAGCGGCACACGCACCCGCCCTTCGTCCGATTCCTTTTGTGTTAAGGTATATTCCAGCCGCACGCCGGCGTAAAGGGCCAGCGCCGATTCGTAAAGAGAGAGAATGGCTTTGTTACTGTTGGCCAGGTCCTGCCAGGTGATTTTTTCCAGGGCGTCGGGCTTGATGTCCAGCGCCGCGAATCGCAATCCCAGGGCGGCTTTGGGTATAATCCGAAAGGGCGCGCCATCCCCAAGGGGGTACCCCCCGCCAAAGAGCACATCCGTCAGACGATAACGACTGGAAAGCTTTGCACCGCTTTCGTAAGAGCTGAAACCGTATTGGGTGCTGAAATCGTAAAATTGCATCCAGCTTCCCGAGGATTGTTCCAGGCTCATCCCCCAGGCATACTGATTTTCCCCCAGCGGTGCGGCCTTAATATCCCGCAACGCGGCATTGATGTCCGCCAGCGCCGCCGAACCATAAAGGGAAAAGGCAATGTCCAGACCGGTATCCCGCTCCGTTGTCTGGGCGGGCAGGGGGAATGTAAGAAGAATCAAAATCAAAAAAATGTAGCGCATGGGATGTCCTTTCCAGCAAGTTCAAAGCGCAAAATATATACCATTTGGTACACATGTGCACAATTTGGTATAAAGCATATCATCGCACAATATGACGCAAACTTCTGTTTTTTATCAACTTACTGTTTTTGGCATCATTCTTGTCATATAAAAAGGCAGTTCATTAAGGAAAGGAGCCCGTCATGAAGAAGTCACAAATTATTATCCTGTTGACATTGATCATGCTGAGTTTCATCGCGCCGGGACAAGCGCAGATTATTGTAAAAGTAAAACCGGTTAAACCGAAAGTGGTTGTGGTAAAACCGGCCCCACCCGCGGCGGGTTATGTTTGGGTAGAAGGCCATTGGGTGGTAAAAAACAAACAGTATGTATGGAAAAAAGGCCACTGGGTGAAAGCCAAAAAACACCATCGGTATGTAAACGGTCATTGGAAACGCGCCCGCGGCGGCTGGGTTTGGATACCCGGACGCTGGCGCAAGGTTTAACATCTTCATACTCCTCCCCTAAACCCCGACCCCGGATTTTCCGGGGTTTTTTATCCCTTAAGCAAAAAAGGCCGGAAGCTGATGCCCCGGCCTTTTGTTTTGTAAATAGTATTTATGATGCTTACCAGATACGCACCCGCAGGGAATCCGGCGTAAACAATCCGTCGCCTTCCTTAACCTGATATGTGCTGTAAAATTCCGGCATGTTGGTAACAATTCCGTTAACCCGGTATTCGGAAGGAGAATGGGGATCGGTTTTAAGCCGTCGTCTCAATTCATCTTCACGATATTTGCGCCCCCATACCTGTGCCCAGCCCAGGAAAAAGCGTTCGTCGCCGCTTAATCCGTCAATGACCGGCGCTTCCTTGCCTTTAAGCGATTTGTGGTAGGCGTACCAGGCGATGGTCAGACCCCCGAGATCGGCAATGTTTTCACCAAGCGTGAAAGCGCCGTTAACATGCATGCCTTCGATCGGTGAAAATTTGTTGTATTCTTCCACCATGCGTTGGGCCCGTTTTTCAAATTCTTTAGCGTCTTCTTCCGTCCACCAGTCGGTTAGGTTGCCGTCGCCGTCGGATTTACGACCCTGATCGTCAAAGCCGTGCGTCAGCTCATGACCGATAACCGCGCCGATACCCCCGTAATTGACCGCGTCGTCGGCTTCCATGTTAAAGAATGGCGGTTGCAGGATGGCGGCCGGGAATACGATTTCGTTCATGCTCGGATTGTAATAGGCGTTAACCGTTTGCGGATACATGTGCCATTCTTCGCGGTCGATCGGTTTGCCCAGTTTATCCATTTGACGCTTATGCTCAAATAAAGCGGCACGACGCAGGTTGCCTATCAGATCATCAGCCGTGATCTCCAGAGCGCTGTAATCTTTCCACTTATCCGGGTAGCCGATTTTGGTGCCGAATTTGGCCAGCTTGGCTTTGGCCTTTTCCTTGGTGGCGGGGCTCATCCAGTCCAGTTGTTCCAGGCGGTCATGGAAAGCCTCTTTCAGATTGGCCACCAGTTGTTTCATCCGTTCCTTGGCTTCCGGTTTAAAAAAGCGGCTGACATAAATTTTGCCGATCGCTTCGCCAAGCACACCTTCGGTCAGGCTGACGCCCCGTTTCCATCGCGGGCGAATTTGCGGCACGCCGGCCAGCGTTTTCGCGTAAAAATCAAAGTTTTCATTTACAAAATCCGAACTGAGATAAGGCGCGGCATCGCTTAGCAGTTTATAGCTGAGGTACGCTTTCCACACGCTTACCGGTGTTTGCTTAAACAATTTCCCAAAGGCCTGGATATAGTCCGGCTGACGAACGATCAATTGGTCGATTTTGTCCATTTCGGATTGGGTGAAAAAACGATCCCAGTCAAATTGCGGGGCGCTCTTTTTTAAAGCGTCGCGGGTAAATTTGTTGTAGGTTTTGTTACGGTCGCGCTGGGCTACGCGTGTCCAGTGTTTTTGGGCGATTTTCTTCTCCAGATCAAAAACACTTTGGGCCAGATCGGCGGGGTGTGCCATGCCGGCCATGGTGAACATCTTTTCGAGGTGCTTCATGTAGGCCTGGCGAATGGATTTGAAACGTTCGTTATCGGATAGATAATAATCGCGGTCCGGCAAACTTAATCCGCCCTGATTGATATAGGCGATGTATTGCGTGGTGTTTTTGGCATCCTGATCCACCCAGATGCCGAAAGGTTTGCTGATGGAAGCCTTGCTGAAGGCGGCCATCATATCCACCACATCCTGATGGTTTTTCATGGCGGCGATTTGTTTCAGGTCTTTTTGAATCGGCTTCAGGCCGAGTGCTTCGATCCTGGCGGAATCCATAAAGCTTTTATAAAGATCGCCCACTTTTTGCTGCTCGCTGCCGGGTTGAGCATTTTGAGCGTGTGCGGCTTCCTCGATGATATCCTTTAGGTGTTGCTGGGCTTCATCATATAATTTTGTAAACGTGCCGTAATTGGATTTGTCGGCCGGAATTTCAAATTCTCGCAGCCAGGTACCGTTCATATAATGATAATAATCATCCTGAGGCCGGACGGTTTTATCCATACGGCTGTAGTCGATGCCCGATTTTTTAGGCGCTGTCTGACAGGCTGCCAAAATCAACAATAAGGCAAGAAGTACATACCCCTTCATAAAAAATCTCCTTAATAATATGCGGGATTGAGTTAAATATAAGATGTTCAATATACACATTCGGCCCGAACGGGGCAAACCGGACGGGAGGGGACATATTATTCTTTTGCCCCTATCTAAAGATAGGGTCTATTGAACTTTTAGAAAATAGGCTATCCGGCATTTCCGTTGCCGGCGGCTTTAGCCGGCGGGGATAGATTCCCACTTCTCAGGTTGGGCTTTAGCCCTTTGTAACTCTATAGTTTATTAAAACCGTATTTTTTTATAAACCGATCATACTCATCCATAAAACTTGTTTTTTTATGATGCTCCACCTGGTTTTGGATATATTTACGCACTTTGGGAACGATCGATTCTGAAACGGATATCGCGATAAATTCATCTTGCCACTCAAATTTCGTCGGTAGAATTTTTTGTTTATTGACCCAATGAGAAGACTCTCCCTTTAATAAAAAAGCAATTTGAGAAGCCGATTGTTCACCTTTCATGGATATTAATAGATGGACATGATCTTCAATACCATTGATATGGTCAATATAGATTCCTTTCTTTTTCGCATTATCACGAATATGATCATATAACTTGAATTTCAAATCTTTTTGAATCAGTGGTTTTCGATT
>RFFS01000165.1 GCA_003696775.1 Calditrichota bacterium | reverse complement strand
GTATCGCCCATTAGGGTAATTCCGTGACTGCCGGTAATTTCCTTTGTGGTTTGTCCGGCCACGGTGACCTCAATCTCCGCGCGCCGCAGCAGATCGATCACCGTTACCGCTTCTATTTCTTCAAATCCTTCGGCCAGGATGGTTAATACATGTTGCATGAGCCTGCCTCAAAAGCTGTGTTCCATATCTGAAAATAGAGTAAATTCCCCAAAAATAAAAGGGATGTTATGGTTAAAGCGTACTTCATTTCGGATGTACATCTGGATTTTTTTCTTACGGACGCGGAGCAAAAAAAACGGGCGGTGTTTAAGGCATTCCTGGAAACCATCAAACAGGAGGCCACACATCTGTTTATAGTGGGTGATTTGTTCGATTTTTGGTTTGAATACCGCTATGTGATTCCCAAAGCATTTTTTCCTTTTTTAAGATTGTTTTCTGAACTGAAGGATGCCGGGATTACCCTGCATTACCTCGCGGGAAATCATGATTTTCAGATGGGGCCTTTTTTTAGCGATGTTTTGCAGATGGAAACCCATCTGAACAGCTATGCGTGTACGCTGGCCGGAAAACGCTTTTACCTGTATCACGGGGATGGCATCGGGCCGGGCACCGGCATGTATCGCGTTATGAAAAAAATTTTCCGATTTCCCTTAAACCAAAAACTGTTCCGGTGGCTGCATCCGGACTGGGGTATCCCGTTGGCCCGTTATTTATCCGGCGCCAGCCGTCAGCATACCAATCAGAACAACCACCTGCGGGATGAGAGCGCTTATAAAAAATTTGCGGAGGAACGCTTCGCGGAGGGTTTCGACTATGTTTTAATGGGACATCGTCATAATCCGCTGGTTCATCGCGTGGGTGATAAACAATACATTAATCTGGGTGATTGGATATCGTATCATACACTGGCCTGTTTTGACGGTCGCCATCTGGAATTTTTAACATTTAAACCCGGAGATGGTTTTGCACCGTTCACAAAAAAGTAAAGTTGTCTCCATTTTTCCAGTCAAAGATGTGGCGGAGGCATCCGAATCGGCTTCCCGACCCATTTAAATTAAGTGAGTTTTAAACGCTTATGAAGATTATCACATTCAATGCCAACGGCATCCGCTCCGCGGCGCGTAAAGGGTTTATGGAATGGATGACCGCGCAACAGGCGGATGTTGTCTGTATTCAGGAAACCAAAGCACAAATACATCAACTTGGGGATGACCTGTTCCATCCCAGCGGTTATCATTGTTTTTATCATGATGCCGAAAAAAAAGGCTATAGCGGTGTGGCCATTTATGCCCGCCGCAAGCCGGATAACGTGACATATGGCCTGGACGTGCCAGCGTTTGACTCGGAAGGGCGTTTCCTCGAAGCGGCTTTTGGTTCCTTGCGGGTGATTTCCTTGTACATGCCCTCCGGGTCCTCCGGTGAGATACGTCAGAACGTCAAGTATGCCTTCATGGAAACTTTTGAAAAGCGTTTACAGAAGATGCTGAACGATGGCAACGATTACATTATTTGCGGAGACTGGAATATCGCGCATACCAAAGAGGACATTCGCAACTGGCGCGGCAACCAGAAAAATTCCGGATTTTTGCCTGAAGAGCGGGCCTGGATGGATAAGATTCTCCATGAATGGGGGTTTGTGGACGCCTTTCGGGAACGGCCTCAGGCGCCGCATCAATACACATGGTGGTCCAATCGCGGACGGGCGCGGGAAAACAATACCGGTTGGCGCATCGATTACCAGATAGTGTCACCGGGGATGAAAGGACGGGTCAGGGATACAGCCATCTATAAGGAACAATGGTTTTCGGACCATGCGCCGTTTACGGTAATTTATGATTACCCCTTCGCGGAATAAGCGTGTTCTCTTTCCCCAAAACGATGAATATGCTAAATTCCATCTTCCCTGAAATTTGATAATTTGGAAAAGGAGAACCTATGTTTAAAAATCATCCCCGGGGATTGCCAGTTCTGTTTATGACGGAAATCTGGGAGCGCTTTTCCTACTACGGGATGCGTGCGCTGCTGGTGTTGTATATGACCAAGGAGATGTTGTACAACGATGAAAAGGCCTACGGGGTTTACGGGGCGTACACGGCGTTGGTTTATGCCACGCCCTTGTTGGGAGGCTATCTCGCGGATAAGGTGTTGGGTCCGCGCAAGGCGGTGTTGATGGGCGCTTTTATTATGATGCTGGGCCATTTCACCATGGCCATTGAATCGCTTTTTTACCCGGCGCTGGCCTTGTTGGTGGTCGGCAACGGTTTGTTTAAACCCAATATGGGGCCGATTCTGGGCCGCCTGTACGGCGAAAACGATCCGCGACGGGACGGCGGTTTTACCATCTTTTATATGGCCGTGAATATCGGCGCCTGGATGTCGCCTCTGTTGTGCGGTTATGTGGGCGAAACCTACGGCTGGCATTACGGTTTTGGTTTGGCCGGACTGGGCATGTTGACCGGTTTTGTTGTTTTTCAACGCGGTCAGGCCATATTCGGGGAAGCCGGGCTGCCCCCCAAAAGCGCCACGGAACCGGTGTTTTGGGGGCTTAACAAAATCAGTATGACATTCATCGGCGCTTTGTTGACCGTGCCCCTGTTTATTGTGTTGCTTAATCAAAATCAATTTATGAGCGATATCCTTGGCGTGGCCGGCGCCATAGTGTTGGCGGTGGTCATATACACCGCCGCAAAAAGTGAAAAAGTGGAACGGGATCGTTTGATTGTGGCCATGGTGCTCACCATATATTCCGTTCTTTTCTGGTCGTTCTTTTTTCAGGGAGGGTCATCGCTTACCCTGTTTGCGGAGCGGAATGTCAATCGAACGATTTTTGGGTGGACCATCAAAGCTTCCATGCTGGAAAGCGTCAACCCGATGTTTATCATTATACTTTCCATGCCCTTTTCCGCGATGTGGATACGGCTTGCCAAAATTAACCGCGAACCGAGTACGCCGATGAAGTTTGTGTGGGGTACCCTGTTGCTTGGGGTAGGGTTTGGCATTTTCGCCCTGGGCGGTCAATTTGCCCAAAACGGTTTGGTACCGTTTATCTTTTTGATACTCGGTTATCTGATCTATACCATGGGCGAACTGTCCATATCGCCGGTGGGTCTGTCAATGATCACCAAATTATCTCCGGATAAGATTGTCGGGTTTATGATGGGTGTGTGGTTTTTATCCGCCTCGTTCGCCAATCATATTGCCGCGCTGATTGCCAAACTGACCAGCACGGAGGGTGCGGTGCAGGGAGATGCCGTGACGACCTTAAGCGCTTACACCTCTGTTTATATGAATGTCTTTTGGATCAGTATCGGCGCCAGTTTGCTGATGTTGCTATTTTTAAAACCGCTGCGTCGCATGATGCACGGAATTCATTAATGTTTGGGATTTTTAGATATATGAATAATACAACGACTGATTATGGCGCCGATGTGGATCGGCTGGATATCGACGGCCGCACCTACTTCCTGATTGGCACGGCACATATCTCGCGGGAATCCGCCGATTTGGTACGCCGGGTGATCGAGACGGAGAAACCGGATACGGTTTGTGTGGAACTGGATCGTCAACGTTATAAAGCGCTGATGGAACAAAAACGCTGGGAAAACCTGGATTTAAAATCAGTGATTCGGGAAAAACAGCTGTCCACTTTGTTGATCAACCTGTTGTTGGGCTCGTATCAAAAACGGATGGGCGCCAAACTGGGCGTAATGCCCGGCGTGGAATTACTGGAAGCCGCGAAAGCAGCGGCTGAACAAAACACGCCCGTGGAATTGTGCGACCGTGATGTGCGCATAACCCTTAAGCGGGCCTGGGGAGCCCTGGGGTTTTGGGAAAAGATGCAGTTTTTATCATCCGTGCTGGCCAGTGTGTTCACAGAAGAAGAAATCTCCGAAGAAAAATTAAGGGAGATCAAGGAGAAAGACGCCCTGAATGAGATGATGCGTGAATTGGGTGAGGCCATGCCCCGACTGAAAACAGCCATCATTGACGAACGCGACGCGTATATCGCCGAAAAGATGCGCCGGGCGCCGGGTGCAAAAATTGTCAGCGTGGTGGGCGCCGGTCATAAGCAGGGCATTGTTGATTTGCTGAGAAATGGGGCTACAACCGATCTGGAGGCGATCGAAACGCTACCGCGGCCCTCACCCTGGCCGAAAATCATCGGTTGGGGTATTCCTGTCATCATATTGGCTTCCATCGGTTGGATCGGTTATCATAAGGGATTGGCCGCCGCCGGAGACAATATGTTGTTCTGGTTTTTGGCCAACGGGATACCGAGCGCGCTGGGCGCTCTGGCGGCATTGGGGCATCCGCTGGCCGTGCTTTCCGCTTTTGTTGGCGCGCCATTTACGAGTCTTACTCCTGTAATCGGCGCGGGTTATGTGGCGGCATTTGTACAAGCCTATTTTGTACCGCCGCGTGTGCATGAATTCCAGAGTGTGGCCGAGGATGCCGGTGTCTTTAAAATGTGGTGGCGGAATCGTTTGCTGCGCATATTCCTTGTTTTCATCTTGTCCGGACTGGGCAGCGCGCTGGGCACCTGGCTGGGTGTGGGTAAAATCATCGGCGCCGCGCTGGGTTAATGGTGATTATCTGTCCAGGCAGGAGGAGATTCCTCACTTCGTTCAGAATGACTGTAAAAGGAAAGACACTAAAACTCCTTTGCGTCTTCGCGGTTTTATTTTTTTAACCACAAAGACACCATGGCACTAAGATCGTACTCTTACAGAGTGGTTGTTCAAAGGTTCTCACACAAAGCAAACACCGGATAGAATTAACCCACGATTTTAATCGTGGGTAGTATGCCATATACACACTGCCTAAAACCGATTCATCGGTTTGATAAGGGAGGGGATGCCACACTTCGTTCGGAATGACAAGGGCAAAAAAAAAGCCCCGTCCCGGGACGGGGCATGAAATACGCCACGGATCGGCTTAGTACATGCCGCCCATGCCACCCGGAGGCATACCGCCCGGCGCGGCCGCCGGCGCTTCTTTTTCCGGGATATCCGTTATCATCGCTTCGGTCATCAACAACAAGCCCGATACCGACGCGGCGTTCTCCAACGCGCTGCGCGTTACCTTGGTCGGATCGATAACACCCGCTTTCAACAGGTCTTCATACGTTTCCGTTGCGGCGTTGAAACCAAAGGCATCCTTACCTTCCTTAACCTTGTGTACCACCACGCTGCCTTCCAGACCCGCGTTGGCCACGATCTGACGCAACGGCTCTTCCAGACTGCGACGGACAATGTCCACACCGATTTGCTGGTCGCCTTCCAGTTTCATATCATCAAGGGCGCTTATCGAACGTAACAGGGCCACGCCGCCGCCGGGCACGATGCCTTCTTCCACCGCCGCGCGGGTGGCATGCAGGGCGTCTTCAACACGCGCTTTTTTCTCTTTCATCTCCACTTCTGTGGCCGCGCCAATCTTGATAACCGCTACGCCACCGGCCAGCTTGGCCAGACGTTCCTGAAGCTTCTCGCGGTCGTAATCGCTGGTCGTCGTCTCGATCTGGGCGCGGATTTGCTGAACACGGCCCTTGATGGCTTCACTGTCGCCGGCGCCTTCCACGATGGTGGTGTTGTCCTTATCTATCGTTACGCTGGCCGCGGTACCCAGGTCATCCAGCGAAGCGTTTTCCAGTTTGAATCCCGTCTCTTCGCTGATCACACGACCGCCGGTCAATATGGCGATGTCTTCCAGCATGGCCTTGCGACGGTCGCCAAAACCCGGCGCCTTGACGGCGGCTACCTTCAGCGTGCCGCGCAGTTTGTTAACCACCAGAGTGGCCAGGGCCTCGCCTTCCACATCCTCGGCGATGATCAACAGCGGACGACCGGTTTGCGCGCTCTTTTCCAAAATCGGCAAAAGGTCTTTCATCACGCTGATCTTTTTGTCATAAATCAGGATGTTCGGATTTTCCAGCGCCGCTTCCATGTTTTCGCTGTCCGTTACAAAATAGGGGGAGATGTAACCGCGATCGAACTGCATCCCTTCCACCACTTCCAGAGTGGTTTCGATGGATTTGGCTTCTTCCACGGTGATCACGCCGTCTTTGCCCACTTTGTCCATGGCGTCGGCTATCAATGCGCCGATGGCTTTGTCGTTGTTGGCGGAGATCGCGCCTACCTGGGCGATTTCTTCCTTGCCGCTGATTTCACGCGACATGCTTTTCAGGTTTTCAATCACTTTGGCCACGGCGCTGTCGATGCCGCGTTTGATAGCGGTGGGGTTGGAACCGGCGGCCACGTTTTTCAGGCCCTGGGTGAAGATGGCCTGGGCCAGAACGGTAGCGGTGGTGGTACCGTCACCGGCCACATCGCTGGTTTTGGAAGCTACTTCCTTAACCATTTGTGCGCCCATGTTCTCAAACGGGTCTTCCAGTTCAATTTCCTTGGCAACGCTCACACCGTCCTTGGTCACGGTGGGCGCGCCGAATTTCTTGTCGATCACCACATTTTTACCCTTGGGTCCCAGGGTGGTTTTTACCGTACGGGCCAGCAGGTCGATGCCTGTCTTCAGTTTCCCGTAGGCCTCGGTATCAAATATGATTTGTTTGGCCATAATTCCT
>RFFS01000164.1 GCA_003696775.1 Calditrichota bacterium | reverse complement strand
CCCAGGGTAAAAAAAGTGGCCGTCACCTCCTTTTCTTCAAAAAGGTTGAGCAGTTTGTCCATGTTTTGTTCAACCCGGGAGGGCTGGGCGTCCCATGTATCACGCGGGAAACGTTCCTGCAGGGCTTCGGGATGAAACCACTCTTCAACATCAACGGAAAGGATATTTTTCATTTATACGGAGCTGACCATCTTTCTGTATTGTGTAGGTGATACACCTTTACGATTTTTAAACGAACGGCTGAAACTCGACAGTTCGCTGTATCCCAATATCTGTGAGATATTTTTTGCGGGAAGATTGACAAATGTAAAGATGATGTTTTCATAATAATCGATCAAATGCTGCATGAAGGTGCGAAACGACTGATGGGTTTCACGCTTGAATTCCTGGCTGAAATATCCGGGACTTATATTCAGATAAGCCGAAAGCGTTGCGATATTGCAATCACGGATCGGCGCGCTTTCAATAAATTGCATCGTCTTTTTCATCCTTGGCGAAAGCCGGGCGTAGTTTATACCCAGTTGTTCATAGGGGATTTTACGCCAGTAGTTTTCGCTGATTTGCGTTAAAATTTCTTTTAAATCCGTTTTCCTATTTTCGCCGATGATCATTTTCACTTTAGAACCCAGCGATAAATCGGGAATTTCACGAAAATTCAACGAATGGTTATATAAGATGCCCGTTAAACCCGGTACCTGACTTTGGATATCCCGCAGGCGTTGCAACTTATTTTCATCCAGTGATGTTAATATGATAAATAAAAAATTATAAATCTCTTCAGGATTGATGCTATCGAGATGGTCAATCAGATCAAGTTCCAAATTGGTATGTCGGGCTACTATTTCATAACACTCATCCACAAGCTGGCTGTCTTCGCTGACCATAATTCCTTTGTACATTTCCTTATCCCCCAATATTCCCTTTTAATGCACAGTATAAAGGGAATTGTGGATGCCGTGTGTGATAAAGGCAACGAAATTCGGACGCATTTTTAGCGTATGATGACCACCTTGCCGGATGTTATTTTTTTACCATCCTTATCTTTGATATGATAAATATAGGTGCCGGAACTCACCGCCTGACCGTTATTGTTTTGCACCGGCCATTTATATAAGGGGCCGTAAACCTCTTTGCGAAATACCGGCTCGCCAATCAGATTATAAATTATGATCTCCGTCTGCAGCGGAATCCCCGAAAAGAATATTCCCTGACCGTTTAAATCCGCGGAGACACGATAAGGCAACGGAAAAACATTTACACCGGAGGAAAGACCGGTAGTAAAGGTTGAATCCTGCGTATAACTCAACTGTCCGGCTTCATTTTGGGAAACAATACGGAAGTGATAGGTGGTTTCTTCCTGCAATCCGCTTATTTGATGAGTATGGGTGGTACTGTAATCGTTTTCCTGTTCATCCGTTTTATAACCATAGGCGACCCTTGTACCGTATTCGATATAGTCCTTTGAGGGGCGGACGGAAGTCCAGCTCATATTGACGATGGTACCGGTTCCCAAATAGGCCACCTGCACGGCCCCGGCAATATTTTGGGCCACCACGGCGATGGTAAAAACCGTGGAAGCCTGCAATCCCGCTTTATCCGTTACCTTTAGCAAAAAGGTTTCCCGGCCATAATATCCGGAAGGCGTGAAAAACGTGAGCGTATAGGCGTTGCGATCCACAAAATATCCGATAAAGCCGTCTCCGGAGCGTATAACCTCAATATCCGTGAGGTCTTGCGGGCCATCCGGTTCGTTGATAAAGTTTTCCAACGGTAATGTTTCAAAACTATTGCCCGTCATGGTAATTTCAGGTACCGAAAGTCCCTTGGGGGCGTCATTCACGCCATTAACGGTAACGGTCAGTGTATCAAAACCCACATTGTCATCCGGATCACGGACTTCGATGTATATATCTTCCACGCCAAACCAGTCCGCTTCGGGTATAAGGTTTAAGGTATCACCTGAAACAGTGGCGGAGATGTGTTCATTATTGCTAAAATGCCAGGTCAATTCCTCCAGGCTGTTATCCGCGTCATTCACATGGCTGCTTACATCCAGTGATGTTTGGTTATCTTCATCCATAACAACATCACTCAGGCCGCTAATACCGGGGGCCAGGGCCTGATTTTGGCGGATGACCGTCACGCTGGTCGTATCCCGGGCGCCGCCGGCATCCTGTACATAAAGGGTCACCTGTTCTTCGCCGTGATAACTCGAATCAACCGAAAAGGTGGCCACGCCGTTACTTTCAATGGAGACGGCAACATTTTTATTATTGTCCGTGCTCCAGTTTAATTCGGTGACATCATTATCCACATCACTGGTATAATTTATCAAATTCACCGTACGGGATATCTGTTCGGAAAGATTAACCGCCGGTATGGCCGAAAAAAGCGGCGCGTCGTTGACAGCATCTACTGTAACGGATGCATCCACGCTATCCACATTGCCATTGGGGTCGCGCACATACATGCGCACCGTAGTTGTGCCGTTCCAGTTTGCGGAGGCGGTATAAAAAGCCGTATTGCTCCCGTGATCAATGGTTACATCAATATCATCATGAGCCGCGGCGTACCAGTAAAGATTTTGCACCGGATCGTCATCATCGGAAACGTAATTGTTCAGATTAACGGTTTGACGGTCATCTTCATTAAACCTGACGGCCGGGAAATTTTCAATCCGGGGCGGGTTAACGCCTTGTGCCAACACGCGTACCACAAGCGTATCCTGCCCGCTGAGGCCGCCGGGGTCCGTCACCTTCACCACCACATATTCAAAACCTTCCCAGTCCGCGGGCGTGCCGAGGGTCAACCTGTCAGCGGCATCATCAAAAGAGAGTGTCAGATGAGAGTAATTGCTAAAATTCCAACTCAGTTCACTCACGTTGTTATCCACATCGGAAGCGTAACTTCCCAAATCCACGGTTACCGTTGTATCCTGCCCAAGGCTCATGCCCGGCAGGCCGTTAATTACAGGTACGTCGTTTACGGCGCTAACGTTGATCGTCAAACTTGTTTCATCGGTCAGCCCCACATCATCGGTAACGGTTAGTGTGGCCGATGTCTGTCCGTTCCAATTATTATCGGGACGGATGGTCAGCTCATTGGCGTTAATGGTCAGGGTAGCGTGGGCGGCCTGGGTAACGGAAAAACTCAACTGATCCGAAGGGGTATCGGCATCGGTAACATAATCGGTCAGAGTAATTTTATCGGTGGCATCTTCATTTAAGGAGCTGGTAACCGGACTGGTGAACCGGGGTGCTTCACCCGCCGGTGTTGTCGATTTCACCAACATCTTATGTACATCGGTGAAGCCCTGATCATCATTGACGGCAAAAGTCAGCGTTTCCTGACCCGCCCAGCCGGAGGGTGTTGTTAAAGTGGCAACACCCGATGCAACGGAGACCGCAATCTGGTTATTTCCGGTAATATTCCAGGTTAAGGTGTTATCCGCGTCATCCGGATCATATACATGGTCAGCCAGGGTTATCCGTACGGTCGTATCCGGTGGCCAGATTTCCTGCGTGCTCAAACCGCTTATTGCCGGAACAGCGGCGCTGACTTCGTCACTGTAGCCACTGGCATTCAGTGAAAAGTCCACTGCTTTCAGCCGATAATAATAGAGAACGCCTTTTTGGAATGTGGCATCTTTAAAAGTTGTGGCCGGCACCTGCACCGAATCTATTTGAGATGTGGCGCCCGGCGTCGTGGAGCGAAAAATACGATACAGATATAAATCGGAATCCGGACCGGCGTTCCACTGTAATTCTATGGAAGTTGTTTGGGCCCATATCAACATGGGCAGGAGAATTAAAAGCCCTCCCATACGCGGGATCATGTTACGGTTTTTCAATTCTTAATTCCTCCGAAAAAGGGCTTTCCACACTGTTAATGACCGACGTGATGCTGATGTACAAATCTTCCTTCAGATGTTTCGGCCTTTTAAAACTGTATTCCGTGCCATTGATCAGGCGGCTGTTTAATTTTTTCCAGACGCCGGTTTTACCCACGCGGGCGTAAATATTATAAACCGCGCCACGCACAACCTTCCACTTTATTAGCAGGCGGTCTGCCTTGATCTCGTAATGCAGGCCACGGGGCGCCTCACTGCGACGGATTCTATAATTTTTATAGACAACGGGCTTGCGCACCTTTACGCCCGGCAAACCGAACTGAAAGGTAAAACCAATGCGATGCGTGGCCCCCAGATCATTCAAGTTTAAGTAGGTGTAATCCATACGGTAACGATTATTGATGTTTAGCCCGACACCATATCCGGGCTGAAAAGTGGTACCGTTACGAAATTGGTTACCTATGCGTAACGAAAAGGTATTAAGGATGGTATATTCCATTCCGGCGTTAAACTGAACATCCGAATCAAGCGATTTATAGGCATCCACGGCGATACGCCAGGGGATACCCCGGATTTTATAGGCCAAACCGGCGCGGAATTGCAACGGCAGCTTCTCTAACTGGTTTTCGTATTTCACATCGCTGCCAAAATTTTGAACGGAAAGTCCGACACTGAGGCCGGGTATCATGGTGTACATATAAAATCCGGCATCAATGGCGATACCGGTGGCGGTGATATCGGCCAGGTTATCCTGAAAATATTTTAACCCGACGCCAAGAAACAGGCTGGGATGGATGCGGTAGCCCAACCCCAGTTGCACCACACTGGAGGAAACATTAAAGGCCTGGGTTTCATTTCCGAAGGCATCCTTCCCCATCAATTCGGGCATCCACATGTGGGATATGGCGATGGCCATGCCCAGCTTTCGATCAAAGTTATAGCCAAAGGTCAAGTTATCCATTTTGATATCCTCGAACCATTGGGTATGATTGACGCCGAAGGCGCCGTAACGGATATTGGCCAGACCGGCAGGATTATAATACAGGGCATTTTCATCATTGGCAACAGCGGTAAAAGCTTCCCCCAAACCGGCGGTTCGGGCGCTTAAGGGCGAACGTAAAAACAACACACCGGCGCTTCCGGCGCTGGAAGCCGGATTTTGCGCCCACGCCAGAGCGCTAATCAGATAAATGAAAATGACGGATTTGTATTTCATACTATTTCCATTGTTTTTCGCTGACAAATGCAATTATGGTGCCAGTCGAAAAAATCCAGACAACCGGGCCTTTGGAACGTATTCGGGAACCCGGCTTGTAAAATTTTTGTACAGGCCGCTTATATCAGACGCGTGGTAACTTTGGCCAGGGATTTGGGGGAAACCAACAGATTGGTATAACTGGCATTGGCCAGCGGACAGGCACATTCCCTGTTTTTTATACTTTTTCGAATTTTCGCGGCGCTACGGCTGTTCCATATGGTTTTAAAATCATAGTGATAATCGCGCAGATTGCCCATGGAATCGGCCCGGATGCAGCATGGCCACACTTCGCCGTCCGGGGCAATCTGGCAGGAAGTGATCCCCGCGAAACAAGGAACGATTTGTGTGCCTTGCCTAAGATATTTTTTTACCATTTCATAATACTCAAGGCGAAAGGCCTGGGCCACGCGCGCCACGCCTTTTTGCTTTTTCTTATGCATTTCTTCTATTAAAAAATCGATGGCCGCGCTGTATTTTTCATAGCCCGGCGTGATGGGCTCATCCATTGTTCCCAACTCCACCCGTTGCTCGGCGATTTCCGTAATGTACGAATCCGGTTCCAGTTGTATCAGTTCCCGATAAATTTCCTGAAAACGATCCACATTAAAATTGGAAATTACCGTATGAATCCCCAAAGTGAAATTAGGAGCCGATCGTAATGCGTATAACGCCCGATAGGTTTCCATGGCCCGTTCCCAGTTGCCGGGAAAACCGCGAATTGCATTGTGTTTTTCGCCTATATCATCGAGGGAAAGATTGATGATAATATCCGAATCCCGGCAATAATCGATCATTTCCTTTACACGCCCGGGAATCACCTTATATAAGCTGCCATTCGTGGGGATATTGATAATGCCCGGACGGCAATGATCATAGGCCGCCTTCACCACATCCACGATATCCTTACGCAAAAACGGTTCGCCCCCACTGAAAGTAAACCAGTAAGGCGCCTCGCCCAATTCCCTGAAAATTTTATGATATTCTTCCACGGTTAAATTATCCACCCGTTTTTCATACACATTACAGGTGTTGCAACGGGAATTACAGGAATACAATAAGCTGATGGTAATATTCACCGGATAAGGCGCGCTACCCGCGGCCCATCTGTAAAAACGGTGGTAGTTGGGAATTCGGGACAGTAATTGCAGTTTTTTGCTTGTTTTAGGATTCATTTTTCCTCCGAATCATTTATGAGACAGCAATGCGCCGTCTTCTTCCTTCACTCGCGGACGACCTAATAAAGGAAACAACAATATTTTTATTTTATTCCAACGGGTGTATTTGCCCCCAAAGGCGATGACGGCTAAAATTTTAACCGGCCATTGTCCGCCAAACAGTAAACTTTTAATAATGATTTTGGCTACCAGCATCTGTTTGCGTAAGTCTTTCAGAAACCCTTGTTTAAGGCGTTGATCGTATGCGGCCAGAAACGTGGCGTCAAACCGCCCGCTTTGCAGGGCTTCGTCCAGAGTCCGGGCGGCCGCTTCCGCCGCGTCGATGGCATAATCGATGCCGGCGCCAAACAACGGGCTCACCATGCCGGCCGCATCACCCAAAACCACCTGGGAAGTATCCGAATAGTAGTCGATCAGCCACATGGGTATGAAGCCACCCTTTTTATCGGTCACGGCGCGATTTTTTAACAACGGCGCGCTGCCGGGGTAAGTCTCCATGAATGCAAACAGCTTATCCTTTACTTTGATGCCTTTATCCATTTCCGCCTGTATGGTACCCACACCGATATTGGACACATCGCTATCCGGGAAAACCCAGCCATACCCCCAGGGGAACAGTTTTTTATCCAGCCAGATGATCATTTCATGCGGATCGGTGGCCACGCCTTCCACTTCGTAAGCATAGGCATAGGCCCAATAGGGTTTGTTGGGTGTGTAATCAAATAGCGGATTCTTTTTAGCCAATGTATGCGGACCGTCCGCAAAGGCGATAATTTTAGTCCGGACATCGTACTTTTTTTTAGTTTCCAGATCATGCAGGGTTACCGTAGCATCCCCCGGGCCGCGCACCTGCCAGTCCACCGCTTTGGTGCGGGTGCGCAATACCGCGCCACAATCGGCGGCCCGCTCCGCGAGATAGCGATCGAATACCCGACGTTTCACCGTAACCTGATCACAGGTATAGGTCACCTCTCCCCAGGGCATTCTAAACACATTTCGCGTGATGTGTTGCTCCATTACCGAGGGATCATCCACGTATTTATCAAAATAAGGCTTATCAAACAGCCCCCCGCAGGCGGTGGTTTTACCGGCGTAAGCATCTTTTTCCACCAATAAGACACGATGTTTTTTTTCAGCGAGTAAACGCGCCAATACGCTTCCGGCCGGGCCGGCGCCCAATACAACAACGTCAAATGATTCCATCTAATCCCGATATTTTAATAAAGCTTTCATAATCGAAAAAAAAAACACTTCCTTAATCCGGGAAGTGGTTCAATTTAAAATCCATGATCATTTATTTTAGCAATGTTAGCCGTTTGATCCGATGATAATTGCCGATATCCAGCCTGTAGATATAGGTGCCGCTGGCTACGGGCATGCCACGGGCGTCTTTCCCGTTCCATATTGTGAAAAAGCGACCGGAGGCCATGGGGCCGTCGAGTAATTTAGTCACAACACGTCCCCGCATGTCATACAATGTTAAGCGTACCGTGGCACCCGAAAGATTTTCGGGTATCGCAAAATCGATACGGGTAATGCCGTTGAACGGATTGGGATAGTTTTGCGCCAGTTCCGGAGAGTCCGGTATTTGTCCGGATGTGGCCACAATGGATTTTTTTCCGGTGAAAACCATATCCTTAGACGGGTATTCGGTGCGTAAGCCGCTGTAATCCACACTAACCAGTTTATAGCTATACCGTCCGCCGGTTTCCACATCACTGTCAAGGAAGTAATATGTCTGTCCGTAATTAGCGGTACCTAAACCGCTCAGAGTCTGGTCATTCTTATAATCGATCAGTCGTTCAAAAGGGCCGTCGGCGTTACGGCGCCATATTTCAAAACCCAGATTATTTTGCTCACTGGCTGTTGTCCAGGACAATTCCACGCCACTTGCGAAGGATTTTAAGCTGAACGAAGCCAGTTCCACCGGCAGGCTGTTATCCGAGGAAACAGAGCCAAGGGTAAACAGGGAATATCGGGCCATTTCCGTGGTGAGTCCCGGCACGGTGATCACATCGTTTACCGCGTCGATGGTTTGGGCGCCGCTTCCCGCGATTTCCCATTGCGAAAGCGCGTCATTCCATACGCAAATCCGCAAGTCCGCTTCATTGTTCACAGTGCTCCATTCACTTATTCCGGCATAGCTGAAGTCAACCGAGGCGTTATACGTCCCGGCGGCGGTGACAAGTGTATAATACCCTTTTTGGGCCACATGATGGATAGCGCCGTCCAGGGATGAGCGGTTGCTTACATCACCGTGGTTATAAAAAACCGAAGTGGAATCGCCGATATCCTTCGATGAAAAAGTGATGGCCACATCGCCACCGTAATAGGAGAACGTCGCCACGTTGCCGGCGGGTATCCACTGTTTTTCAGCCTGTTCATTGGCCCACCAGGAAAGTTCATTGGCGTTTTGGGCCGTGCCAATCAGGTCTGTATCGCCATCACCATCCAGATCGGCAGTACTTACGAAATAAGCGTATGTAAAAGAATTATCGACTACATGTTCGGTAAAATTCTGACTGCCGTCATTCTCAAACCAGGCAATGGTATTGTCATTATCCGCGGCGGCAACAATGTCCCAATCGCCATCTCCGTCCACATCGGCAACATCCACATTTCGGGTTTGGGTAAATGTGGATGAAATGGTATTAATCGATGAAAAAACGCCGTTCCCATCGTTTGACCACCAATCAATGGAATTTGTTTTATAACCGGCGCCAATAATGTCAATTGTACCATTCTGGTCTAAATCCTTTGTAGCTAGACCATTTGCTACATATGATTGTTGGATAATTTGCTGTTGTGTCCATACAGATCCGCTTCCCTGGCTCCACCAACGTACATCTTCCTCATTAACAATAAACGTATAAGAGCTATTTACCCAAGAACCCGCTGTTACATCTATCAAATTATCACCATTAAAATCCCCTATTGATATACCTGATGGGGTAGAATAATGGGCTATTAAATGAGGTAAAAATTGAGTTGCCCCGCTCACAGTATTTTCAAACCATCTTAAACTATCTGTAATTACTCCTCCACCTACGGAATTTGAGGCTACATCATCTCCCATACCATCAACAATATCCAGATCGTTATCAGCATCAATATCAACTATTCTTACGTTATAGTTATATGGTGCCGGCCCACCTAAATAGTTTTTTGTCCAAGGACCAACATCAGGAGTCTTATCATTCTTATACCAAACAAGGCTACTATCAACATTTCCTGACCCAACAACAATATCTGGATAACCATTACCCGTAAGGTCTCCGACTGCCAGCCCCCGGGCGCCTACATTGTAAAAATCAATATTGTATTGTGTAAAATTTTCACTACCGTCATTTTTAAACCATAGTACGTTCACCGCCGCCGGGTCTTCAGCGCCACTCCCTTCCGGATTGGCTGTTACCACGATATCCATTGCATTGTTACTATCCATATCCAAATTGACAACCGCATTCTTTTTGGCCCCATTGACGGAAGTTGAAATCACATGCTTAGTCCAGGTCACGGTTTGGGCGTTTACCCGGAATACACAGACCAACAAAATTAATGCAATTTGAAAGAGTTGTTTATATTGCATTAAAAATTTTTACCCCTTTCAGTAAAATCATTTACCCATTAACACTCTTAACCAAAAAAACGGATGACGCAGGGCGCCCTTCGGCAACGGCCGCCCATACACCATGATAAAATAATTGGCCACCGGTTTAAAACGGCTGCTCAACCAGAAAAACAACCGCGCAAAACGCTCCGAGTCCAGCTTCTTTTTCAAACGATCCGAATAAAAGAAACCGGGAAAGATGGTTTGCCGCCACCAGTGTTCATACTGTTGCAGATTTTGTTTGGAAACCGGCACGTTCTTCCCTAAAAGTTCCGCCAGAATATCCGCCGCCTTCATGGCGCTTAATATGGCAAAATAAATACCGCCGCCCGTCACGGGATTGATAAAAGCCGCCGCGTCACCGACCAGTACCACACCATCGGTTATCCGCGATCCGGGAAGCGTTCCCAAAGGCAAGGGCGCGCCTTTGATTTCATCTAACGGCTCCGCGCCGTTCAAAACAGCCTTTAGACGGGGATTGCTTTCCAGTACATCTATAAAGATATCCCTGATGGTGGCGCCGGTGTTCTTCTTATGCTTCTTATTTATCATAATGCCCACGTTCGCCATATCCCGGGCCACGGGAAAAACCCATACATAACCGGGAAGCGTGCGCTTATCATAAAAAAGATGAACCGACGAGTCAAACCTTTTTCCCTTAAAATACCATCTCAGCCCGTCAAAGTGATGCGCCTGATCACGTTTTAACAGCTTTAGAAGGCGCGCCGTGTAGGAATTGGCGCCATCCGCGGCGATAACGGCACGGGCGACAACCGTTTGTTCGCTCTTTGTCTTCAGGGAACGCACACGCAGCGTTTGTATGTTCGCTCCGTTTTCAATGGCTTCCAGCTTATATCCGGTCAGATTATAACGGCATATCGCGGCGGCACGACGATACAGAGCGTTATCAAACGCCTTGCGCGGGATACAACCGCTTTTGGTGCTGGCGTCGGGTGTCAGGCCGCCGTAGGTGGTGACATGATGATCGGGGCCATATACTTTCAACCGGTTGATCTTAAACCCGTCCTTAAACAAGTCCTGTTCATTAAAACCCAGTTCTTCCAACAATTTAAACGTTTTCAACGGAATACCATCCCCACATACCTTATCCCGGGGGAACACCGCCTTATCGATCAGGGCCACGGATAAGCCGTGTTTATGGCAGCTTAAGGCCGCTGCGGACCCGGCCGGACCGGCGCCCACGATGGCCACATCCACATTGATGGTCTCAATCATATTACGCCCCTTTCAAAAAACCTTTCAGACGGGTCAACACCTGCCGATCATATATTATAAGAAAAGCCGCATAGATAATGATACTGACCGGAACGACAAGTAAAAGCACGGCCATATCCGTAAGACTTCCGCCCCAGACATACAATCCAACCAGATCGGCAACAGTAAACAACAAAGCACCTACGACAGCCGGGAGCATATGTCGCGTAACCTGCCACCAGGAAATGGCTGCTATTCGAAACGCCATCCATTGGCCGATATTTACAAAAATCCATAACAGTACGGCCACAGTAAATGTAACAGTATTCAAACCGTGGTGAGCGGCCCATATTATGGCCGGTATCAGGGTGAAAGCCAGGGCAAGATTCAGGCGTAGTTCTTTTTCCGGTACCCCGCGTGATAAAAAGAT
>RFFS01000163.1 GCA_003696775.1 Calditrichota bacterium | reverse complement strand
GTCGTATCTTAATTGAACATTCAGTGCTTAGAAACAAGTTATCCCTTTTTTTAGAATACCCTTACACACAATAGTTTGAATTTATGTTTTAAACACCCTAATTTGTTCGGTATTCCGACCAACTCACTAACTTGCCATGTCCCCATGTAATAAAGTATGCCGTATCGATCGTACCCTGAAGTTATGCCAGGGGTGTTGGCGTACCATAGAAGAAATAACCTTATGGCGTCGGCTGTCGGATGATGAAAAACGACAGATCATGAAACGGCTTGAGAATCGCAAACGCAGGTTTGCACCACACTAATATTGAAAATCTTTTAAAACGGAGGGTATATGCCGGATATTCAATCCTACATAACGTATGTTGTCGATTTGGCTGTGAAGTACGCGCCCAAGTTGGCTACGGCTCTGGTGGTACTGTTCGTGGGGCTTTGGATCGTGCGCGTGATCGCAAAAGGTTTTGTAAAAGCCACCAATAAGACCGAGATGGATAAGTCCCTGCAAAAATTTCTGTCCAGTCTGTTGAACATGGGTCTGAAAGCCATGTTGATCATCAGCGTCATTCAGATGGTCGGAATCGAAACCACCTCTTTTGTGGCGGTACTTGGCGCGGCGGGGCTGGCGGTTGGCCTGGCCTTGCAGGGCAGTCTGGCAAATTTCGCAGGCGGCGTTCTGATCCTTATCTTTAAACCGTTTAAAGTGGGTGAGTATATCGAAGGCGCCGGCGTCAGTGGTACGGTGGATGCCATTGAAGTATTGGCCACTACCCTAAAAACTCCGGATAACAAAGTGATTTTTGTGCCCAACGGGGCCTTGGCCGGCAGCACCATAGTTAATTATTCCCGCGAGGCCACCCGGCGTGTGGATTTTACCTTTGGCATCGGTTATAATGATGATTTGCAAAAAGCCCGTCAGGTATTAATGCGTCTTATCGAAAAGGATACGCGTATTCTGAAAGACCCCGCTCCCTTTGTGGCCGTGGGCAATCTGGGCGACAGTACGGTGGATTTTACCGTCCGGGTCTGGGTGAACGCGCCCGATTACTGGGCTGTTTATTTTGATATGACCGAGCGGGTAAAAGAAACGTTTGACGCCGAAGGCATCTCAATTCCCTATCCTCAGATGGATGTGCATCAATTTAAAGGAGAATAACTTTTTCGTTCATGTCCCCTAAATCGTCCCCATAAATATCGTTCATGCTTAACCAATAAATGAAGGAGGTTGTTATGGGTATGATGAAGGAATTCAAGGACTTTGCGGTAAAAGGTAATGTGATGGATATGGCCATCGGCATTATTATCGGCGGCGCGTTCGGAAAGATCGTGTCATCGTTTGTGAAGGATGTTCTGATGCCCCCCATCGGTTTGCTGCTTGGCAATGTTAATTTTACCGATTTGCAGGTTGTGCTGCGCGAAGCCGTGGGGGAGACGGCCGCGGTAACCATAAATTACGGTGTGTTCTTACAAACCGTTGTGGATTTTTTGATTATCGCCTTTGCCATCTTTATGGTTGTGAAAGCCATGAACAGCATGAAAAAGAAGGAAGAAGCCAAACCCGCGGCACCACCGGCGCCTTCCCGCGAGGAAGTATTGCTGACGGAAATTCGTGATGCCCTGACGAGAAAATAAATCTTTATTTAACCGAAAAAACATGAGGAATGCACAATGCGTACTTTGAGTCTTTTATTAGTGATGGTGCTAACCGCGACATCACTGTTGATGGCCCAGGAAGATAAAAAACCGGCTTACGGTTGGAAAAACAGCGTTGTGGGTGATTTGAATTTCACTCAGAATGCTTTTGACAACTGGCAGCAAGGGGGCGAAAATAGTTGGAGCTGGGCGTTGAACATCAATGCCAAATTTGAGAACGATCAGGAAAAATACAACTGGTCCAACAGTGGGAAACTGGCGTTGGGGCAAACACAAATCGGTGATGCCGACCCCCGCAAAGCCGCCGATGAGATCAAAGTGGAATCGGTTTATACCTATAAACTGGGTGTGTTAATCAATCCTTATATTTCGGGGGCTTTACTCACGCAGGCCACCAAAGGCTATACCTACGATCCGAAAGTGGCGGTTTCCGATTTCTTTGATCCGGCATACCTGACCGAAAGTGTCGGCGTGGGTTTCAAACCCAATGAGATCATCAAAACCCGTTTGGGCGCCGCGTTAAAGCAAACGCTTACCAACACCTATACCGGTTACGCCGATGACCCGGCCACAACGACCATCGAAGATTTTAAAAATGAAATCGGTGCCGAATCGGTTACGGATATCAACTGGAAGGTGAGCGAGCGCATTCTTTATGTGGGTAAATTAGGTATGTTCACCAATTTTGAAGGTTTGAATACCGTGGATGTGGACTGGGATAACACCTTTTCCGCCATGGTATCCGAGATTATTAAAGTAAGCTTTAATATTCGCCTTTATTATGATCGCGATGTGTCGCCCAAACGTCAGTTAAAGCAAACGCTGGCGGTGGGGCTTTCCTATACCTTTTTATAGAAGTTCATTTTAAAGTTGCAAACCCCGGTGAACCAGCCGGGGTTTTTTTGTTTTACGGTAATTCCAGAAAAACGATACGGTCAAAAAAATCTTCCGCGCTCATTCGGGTGCGCACTTTAAGCTTCAGTATATCGTTCGCTTTATGTTTTCGTAGCCGCGCGGAGAGCATCAGGGTATCCTGTACGGTGCGTCCTTCCATTTCCAGTATGATATCGCCGGGAATGAGTCCCGCTTTTGCCGCGGCGGAATAGGGACGCACTGCGCCAACGGTTACGTTATCCCGATCATAATCCAGGCGCAGGCCGATGTCCGTTTGATGTGTGGGGCGCGCTGTGTCGGCCGGGGCTTCGGCAGGTATGTCCGCCGGAATTTTCCCTTCTTTGTCGAACAGGGTTACCGCCGCCACATGTTCGGCGCCGTTACGCCAGTAGGTGATCCGGACGACATCCCCCGGGCGGTGCATGCCCACCGCGCTCTGTAGTTCATTGGGTTGATTCACTTCCTGACCATTGACTTTCAGGATCACATCGCCGGCCTGCAAACCGGCGGCCTGGGCCGCGCGCCCTTCCAGCAGGCTGTAAACCAATACCCCGCGCGGGCTGTCCAGTCCCACACCGCGAGCGGTTACATCGTTCACGCCGCGTATATATACGCCAAGATAGCCGCGCCGCACCTCGCCGAAACGGGTGAGATCGTCCACCACTTTTTTGGCGATGTTAATGGGTATGGCAAAACTGTAACCCATGTAATAATTGGAACGGGTGGCGATGGCGGTATTTATCCCGATCACTTCGCCTTTCAGATTGACCAGGGCGCCGCCGGAGTTACCGGGATTGACCGCCGCGTCGGTTTGGATAAAATTTTGTATGGCGTCTCCCCCCCGGTTATCCAGGATGTTCATATTGCGCGATATGGCGCTTACAATACCGGCGGTTACCGTCGATTCCAGATTGAGCGGGCTGCCAATGGCCATTACCCATTCGCCGATTTCCACCTGATCCGAATTGCCGAGCGGGGCGGGAGAAAGCGCCCCGGCGTCGATTTTGATTAAAGCCACATCGGTTTTGGGATCGTGACCGATGAGCCGTCCGTCAAATTCCCGCTGATCCAAAAGACGCACGGTAATTTCATCCATATCCTCGATAACATGATTGTTGGTCAGAATATAGCCGTCGGCGCGCAGGATGATACCCGAGCCCATGCCCCGTGATTTAAAAGGACGTTGATGGGTGTCATCATCGGGCATTT
Source organism: Calditrichota bacterium (assembly GCA_003696775.1). Classification (GTDB taxonomy): domain Bacteria; phylum Calditrichota; class Calditrichia; order Calditrichales; family J004; genus J004. Next base: position 6,676 of record RFFS01000163.1, on the reverse strand, counting down.
TCATGCCAAACCACTCCTTGGGCGTAACGGCTTTGCTGGTGTAAATGGTTACAATGGACGGACGCAACGCCCGCGCGATTTGTGTGAACATGCGATTGGGTGAAAAATTGTCCGGCACCTCAACCGTTGGCGGCGCGACGGGCGGGGCTTCACGGTATAAATGATCGCCTTTGTTGACCAGCGGCATTTCCACGGCATCCGGTGCGGAGCGGTGGCCACCGTATTTGAGTATGAATGCCATACCAAAGGCGAAGGCAATCATCAGAGGCAGCGCCACGGGCGCCATTTTTTTTAAATAGTGCATGATTTATCCGAAAATGATACGAATGATGCCATTATAACACTAAACCCGTAAAAAGAAAAGAGTTAAATCTTTTGAATCGTTTTAAATATATACGGCTGTTTTATATTTTGTTTTTAACTCTGTAGTTAAATTTCTAAATTAACCGTGCTATTTTAAGGACGAACCGTCCCGTGAGCGGCCGGTTGGATAAAGGAACAGGAAGCTGTCATGCATTATATCATCGATGCTTTTAATCTGGGCTATAAGGTTCCCGAGGTAGCGCGTTTTATTAAACAGGGACGCATGGAAGAAGCGGTACGGGCCCTGGTTAGTGTGGTGCGCGGGCAAATACCCGGTGCCGGACGTGTGATTTTGGTGGTGGACGGCCGCCCCGTGGGTCATAAGGTGCCGTTGCGGCTCAGTGGCGTGGAATTACAATACAGCCAAAAGCCGCAAACCGCCGATGATCTCATCCGTGCCTTTATACGCAAGGAAAAAAACGTCTCGTTATGGACGGTGGTCAGCGCCGATTTGGAGATCATCCACACAGCGCGGGATCATGGCGCGCGGGTTGTCAAACCGGCGGATTTCCTGAAAAAAGTTCAAAGTGGCGGGCGTACCGGAGCCGGGGGAACGACGGAAAAGCCATCCGCCGATTCCGTGGATGTGGCGTACTGGAAACAACTATTTGAAAAAGGGAATGATGACTCCGCGTAAACGGGCCTACACTTTTTGGTTCTGGGCCGGAGTAGGCGTAATCCTGGCGTTGAATGTGACGCTGTGGCTGTTTGTCAATCAGGTCGAAAAACGCTTCAGTCAGGAGTTGAAAGCGCGTTTGGCCGTCAGCAGTCATGCGGTGGTACGCCTGTTGGACAGCGATGATATTCGGTTGATAACGCCGGGGGATACCGGCACAACGGCCTATTTGTCACTGCTGCTTCATCTACAAAGTGTGCGCGCGCAGGACAGCCTGCAAACGGTGATCTTGTACGGTCTGGACGGTGCGGCCCTGGTCAGCGCTCCGGAAGCCCTCGGACGTGATTATCGCATCGTGGCCGATAGCCTCTTCAATAAGGCGCGGCAGGGGGCATTTGTGGTGGAAGAGCCGCGACGCTTTTCCGGCATGTGGTTTATGGCGGCGCTGGCCCCCGTCCCGGATGAAGACGGATTTCCCATCGCCGTGGTGCGCATCGAGGCCCGCGCACGTTTCTTTAAAACCCTGGAAACCCTGCGCAACCGGCTGTTCTGGTTCAGCTTAATCAATTTTGTCGTAATTGGCGTCATCGCCTTTTTTCTCTTCAGGATGATCGACCGCGCCATACATTACCAACTGGCCCTGAATAACGCGGCGCATCTTGCGGAACTGGGCACCATGGCCGCCACCGTGGCCCACGAACTGCGCAATCCCCTCGGTATTATTTCCGGTACCAATGATCTGATTCGTAAAAAATACGGTAAAGAAAATGACCCGTTATTTACGTTTATTCCGGATGAAATCCGCCGCCTCAACGCGCTGATTACCAATTTTTTGCAGTTTGCGCGTACACCTGACCTGCAAGTGGCCGAATGTGATCTTAAAACATGGTTGGATCGTTTAAAGGTCGGACTGCCTGATGAGCGGCGGGCACTTTTAACGGTACAGGGGCTGGAAAATATACCTACCTGGCCATGCGATGCCCGCATTCTTGAACAGGTGTTGTTGAATATCCTGAACAATGCTTTTGAAGCGTTTGAAGATGAAACCGGCCGGGTGGATGTCCGGTTTAGGGTGCGCCGCAACCGTCTGTATATCGAAGTGTGTGATAACGGGCCCGGCATGGATGAGACAACACGGGAAAAGGTTTTGCAACCCTTTTTTACCACCAAGGAAACCGGCACCGGTCTGGGGCTGGCCATCTCCCATCATCTGATGCGTGTGATGAACGGCGCCATCCATATTAACTCCAACCCGGGGAAAGGCACCTGTGTAACGTTGGAAGTCCCGCGTCTGAAATCAAAGGAATAATATGCTTAACAAATGGCTTGTCTGGATTGTTGTAACGGGGATGGGCATAAACCTTGCTTTTGCCCGAACCGATCCCTCTTTGATGGTATCGGATATTATCATCAGCGGTAACACGCATACGGAAGAAGACGTGTTGTTGCGCGAAATGCTGCTTAAACCCGGCGATGTTTATTCCGATTCACTGCGGCGTGTCAGCGAAGACCGGCTGTATAATTTGCAGTTGTTTAACAGCGTGGAAATCGTACCCATTCCGGACCATAACCGGGTGACCTTATGGGTGAATGTGACGGAGCGTTTGTTCTTTTATCCCGTGCCGGTGCTTAGGCTGGAAGACCGCGACTGGGCAAAAATTTCTTATGGGCTGGGTGTTGTGCACACCAATTTCCGCGGCAGGAATGAATATCTGTTTGCCGAGCTGGTCTTTGGAAATCGTCCCGGATATTCGTTTAAATACTATAATCCATGGATCGGGCAGGATGAACGTTACACCCTTGGGTTTACGCTGCTTAAATACAGTTTGTTGTCAAAGTACACGGTATTAAATGATATCCCGGCGTTTAATGAACAACATATTTTCGGAGTATTAAACAGCGGCCGTTACTGGGGGCGTTATTTTTCTGCCGCGATAAGTTTGATGTATGAAAATATCCAGGCCGATCCCGCGGGACGCGCCTTTCTTGATCACAGCGGCGGTGATGATGTTTTGGGCGTGGGACTGACGCTGCAATATGATTCGCGCGATCTGAAGCAATATCCCTCCTATGGCCGTTATGTCAACCTGACCGCCGTGCAAAGCGGCATCGCGGGGGTGGGCAGGGCGGTAACCAATCTTTCCGGTGATATGCGTTATTATAAACCGCTCGGGCCATTTACCGTGGCCGGTCGTTTGTTTCATTCGCGCAGTTACGGACGGGTGCCTTTTTATCAACTCAGCTATTTCGGATTTTTGGAACGCATCCGCGGGCATTTCAGTCAGGTCTCGGCGGGTACCCGCCGGTTTTTGGCTGCTTTTGAGATGCGTTATCCGCTGGTACCGTTATTTCATATCTCCCTGCCTTCGGACAATTTACCAAATGGCGCCACGCAAAATTTACGCTTCGGGTTAAATCTGGCATTGTTTGTGGATAGCGGTCAGGCCTGGACGGATGCATTTAATTTAAAAGGCATGCAAACAGGATTCGGCATGGGGGTGCATATCCGCGTACCGTACGCCGAAGTGGTGCGGCTGGAGTGGGCCTTTGATGAACAATTACGATCTGAATTCATCATCGAGGCCAAGACCGCTTTTTAATTGTATAAATTCCGCTTAATTGTTTGACTTTATTATGTGATGACGATAAATTTCCCGTCTTGAATAAAATGCGCCCGTAGCTCAATTGGATAGAGCGTTGGATTCCGGTTCCAAAGGTTGGGGGTTCGATTCCCTCCGGGCGTACTTCGGCTCTTATAACAGGCTGACGCTTAAAGGTCAGCCTTTTTTTTAACTTCCTAACAAACAGGATTTTAGCATGGCCAAAAATATTACAGCCCGTTCCTCCGATTATTCCAAATGGTACACCGACGTGGTGATCCAGGCAAAGCTGGCGGATTATTCGCCCGTAAAAGGCTCCATGGTGATCCGACCCAACGGATACGCCATCTGGGAAATGATTCAGCAAAATCTGGATCGTATGTTTAAGGATACCGGACACGTCAACGCCTATTTCCCGTTGTTGATACCCGAAAGCTTTATGACAAAGGAAGCGGAGCATGTGGAAGGATTTGCGCCGGAATGCGCCGTGGTGACCCACGGAGGCGGTCAGCCGCTTGAAGAAAATCTCTATATCCGTCCCACATCGGAGACGATTATCTGGAGCATGTATAAAAAGTGGATCATGAGTTATCGGGATTTACCTATCCTGATCAACCAATGGGCCAATGTGATGCGCTGGGAAATGCGTACGCGTCTCTTTTTACGTACATCGGAATTTTTATGGCAGGAGGGGCATACCGCCCACGCCACGGCGGAAGAAGCCGAGGCCGAAACCCTGCGTATGTTGAATGTTTATAAAACCTTTGCCGAAGAATATCTGGCCATGCCTGTGATCGCCGGGCGCAAAAGCGAGTCCGAAAAGTTTGCCGGGGCCGTTCATACCTACAGCATCGAAGCGATGATGCAGGATAAAAAGGCATTGCAGGCCGGTACCTCGCATAATTTGGGTCAAAATTTCGCCAAGGCTTTTGACGTGCAATTTCAGGATAAGGACGGCCAACGGCGCTATGTTTATGCCACATCCTGGGGCGTAAGCACCCGTCTGATAGGCGCCCTGATCATGACGCACAGCGACGATAACGGTTTGGTACTGCCGCCGCGGCTGGCACAACGCCCCGTAGTTATCGTGCCCATTTATCGTAAGGAAGAAGAAAAAACGCGTGTCCTGGCCTATGCCGATGCCCTGCATAAGGAATTGAGCGCCCGGCATAAAGTCATTTTTGACGATCGCGAACAGTATAAGCCCGGTTACAAATTCGCCGAATGGGAATTACAGGGTATTCCATTGCGCATCGAAATCGGACCGCGTGATGTGGAAAACAATAAGGTGGTTCTTGTGCGGCGTGACACCATGCAAAAGGAATTCATCGACCGTTCCGCCATTGCGGCCAAAGTGGATGAAACCCTGCCGTTGATGCAGCGGGAAATGCTGGAAAAAGCGCGGGTCTGGCAAAAGGAAAACACGTTTAATGTTGATGATTATGACAGTCTAAAATCCATCATTGCCGGCGACGGTGGTTTTATAAACGCTCATTGGTGCGGCAGCGCCGATTGCGAAGCTACCGTAAAGGAAGCCACAAAAGCCACCATTCGCAATATCCCATTCGACCGGGAAGAAGAAAAGGGCGCCTGTGTGGTGTGCGGCAAACCCTCCGACGGTCGGGTTATTTTTGCCAAGGCGTATTAAAAGTTGCATCCGGTTGCGCTTTGGTTCATATTTGATCCAACGGGCCTGTTACGTTACAGGTAAATATTTCGAAAAACAAACGGGATAATCTATGAATAGGGGTTCGGGTTTCGGCATGGGGATCAATCTACCTCCGGCCATTAAAAACATTATTTACGCCAATGCCATATTATATATCCTGACGGAGTTTTCACCCATGGGGCAAATGCTGTTTGACCAGTTTGCCCTCAGCCGTTATGGGGTGCTTGGGCAATTTAAAATTTGGCAGTTTGTCAGTTATATGTTTTTGCATGGCGGCTTTTGGCATTTATTTATGAATATGTTCATCCTGTGGATGTTTGGCGCGGAACTGGAATATTCCTGGGGAACGCGGGAATTCTTGAAATACTATTTCATAACCGGCGTGGGCGGGGGCATTTTGAATATCATGCTCACCACCGCTCCGACCGTTGGCGCCTCGGCCGCGGTATATGGTTTGATGCTGGCCTATGCCCTGGCTTATCCGGATCGACCGGTCTATCTCTACTTTTTATTTCCCATAAAAGTAAAATATCTGATGGGCTTTTTGGCGGCCTTCACTTTTTTTTCCACATTGGGACCCCAAACCGACAATGTGGCCCATGCGGCGCATCTCGGTGGTATTTTGGTCGGTTTCATTTATCTTAAATTTTGGAAAATCCATTATTTTATAAAAGGTCTTTTCCCGGGCGGCGGCACCAGCAAGGGCGCAAAACATATGCAGTTTCGTAGTGGTGGCGCTTCCGCCGGTGGCAGCGATAATGATAAAATAGAATACTACCGCAAGGTAATCGATGAACTGTTGGATAAGATAAACCGTGTAGGGTATATGAATCTGACCGAAGATGAAAAGCGCCTGTTGGATGAAGGCAGCCGTTTCCTGCGTGAGCATGATGAATAGTCTTGTGTAATCTTAAGCACCTTATTGCCCGGGTATATCCGATATTTACGTAAAATTAAAATTTCATTTTTGCCAATATTTGATTGGTCGGGGTATCAAAAAATTCAAATACGTTGTCTCCTGATAAGTGGATATCCATATCAATTATATCATTTCTTTCATAACAGGTTATTCAACAATTTCAATATTTTTGGCAAGGGTTTTAAATCTTACGCCATCTGATTGAACAATGGTTATCGTTACATTGCCGCCCTTACTCGTCTTTATTTCTCTGACGATGCCGGATTTGCCTTTATGCGTTCCACCAATAACTTTACAACTTGCTCCGTCTTTTAAGTTCATTGGTTGCTTATTATCCATACCATTTCCTCATTTGTATTTTTTTGCTGCTTATTTATGGTTTGTACTTGGTTAATGACGATTGGATGGTCATCCATTGGTTAGTCCTAGACCAATTTCGTTCAAAGTTAATATCTTAAATATAGCTGTTAAATGGTCCTGTGCTATTTGTTTTGTTGTATATGGGTTTT
>RFFS01000162.1 GCA_003696775.1 Calditrichota bacterium | reverse complement strand
ACCGGTTCAACCCATCATTGGTGGAAAGCCACAATATACCTTCCCGATCGATGTAAATATTACGGACAATGTTATTACTTAAACTGTTGGGGCTTTGCGGATCGGGTCGATAATGGGTGAATGTGCCGTTCCCGGGATCAAACTTGTTTAATCCGTCTCCACGCGTTCCCAGCCAAAGGTAACCACCACTTTCTTCGATCCAGAGCAACCGGTCATTGCCCGGTGATTGCGGATTGTCCGGATCATGCCGCCAGTGCCGAAACCTGCCGGTAGCGCGATCCATCATATTCAATCCGCCTCCAAAGGTGGCCATCCATAAGCGGCCCAGACTGTCCTCTGTGATGTGATACACCCAATTATGACTGAGAGAAGCCGCATCGGCCGGATCATGTCTGTAATACCTTACCGAGTTGTTGGCCGGGTCTATCCGGTTCAGGCCTTCTTCCGTACCTACCCATAGAATACCCTGCCTGTCCTGATAAACCGTGGTAATAAAATTGTGATTGAGTCTGAGATTGTCGCCCGGTTGATTCCGATAGTATGAAAAGCCCTCTGTTTGGCGACTGAGTTTGTCAACACCGCCCTTATGGGTGCCAAACCACAAATTGCCGGCATGATCCTCGATAATTGATATGACCTTGTCATCACTCAAACTGCGCGAATGGCCAACTTCTTTTTGGAAATGCTGAAATGTCTTTCCGTCAGCCCCGAGCAGATAGAGCCCGCCTCCGAATGTCCCTGCCCAGAGGCGATGGCGGCTATCGAAAAAAAGGGTATAAACAAAGTTGTTGCCCAGGCTGCCGGTTTTCCCGGGTTGATGCATGAAACGGGTAAATCGACCGCTGTGCATATCCAGGCGACAAATACCTCCCCCCTTGGTGCCAATCCATAAGATTTGCGGGTGTTCCGGGTCGGGCGTGAGGGCAATAACCGAGTGATGGCTCAGGCTGTAAGGGTTGTTTGCCTCGGGTAAGTAGCGGGTAAACCGACCACTCACAGGATCAAAGCGGTTCAAACCGCCTTTGCCCGTGCCTATCCAAAGCCTTCCCTGTCGGTCTTCCGTAATAACTGTAACAATGTTGTTGCTGAGGCTGTATGGATTATCCGGGTTGTGCTGATAGTGCTTAAATGTATCGGTTTGGGGGTCAAAATAATTTAATCCGCCGCGGATGGTGCCTACCCATATCCTCCCATGACTATCCTGAAAAAGGGAAAGAACGGTGTCGTCGTTGAGACTGGTTGTATCTCGGGGAATATGGGTATAGTGCCGAAAATTTAGTGATGCGCGGTCAAAAAGATGCAGGCCTCCCCGCCAGGTGCCTACCCACAGGTTTCCGCTGCGATCTTCCAGCAAGCTGGTAATATAATTACTGGCAAGGGAAAGGGTGTCATCCGGATCATGTCTGAAAACTTTAAACCCGTAACCATCATAGCGATTGAGCCCGTCGCCGGTGCCCAACCACAGGTAACCCTGCCTGTCCTGAAGCATGCACATGACCGAATTTTCTGAAAGCCCCTGTTGGATGTTAAAATGGTCAAATTGCAATGTGTGGGGCCGGGACGATGATGAGCCGGCTAAAAACAGGGGAAAAAAGGGATAACCCAAACATATCAATAGATACCGGAACATCCTCTGTGAAAATTGGGCGCGCATGAAGATTCCCGTTAGATTTTTTGGCCAATATAATTGTAAGCGCCGGATTTCCAAAAAATATTCACACTCAATATAAATTTAGTTTCACCAACAGGCACATAAGCATAAAGTAATTGTTGTTCGGGTATTGGTACATAGGCTTTCGGATGGGGTTTCACAAACCGATGTTCATACGGACAGACGTGTTTTATACAGAAGCCTGAAGAAACGAAAGTGAATGAATGAAAAGCTGTAAAATAAAGCCACTATAACCATGAAAAAAGTTTTTAGGTTCTTCCATAAGTTCCCCGATACGTGTCGCTATTGACCGCGCCACTTTCTTAGCGTTAGGGATAAAAAGTCGGTTTCGCTTTTTTTTGTACCATTTTATGAAAAAGCGGCTCCCAACCGTCCCCCAGACAAAAAGAAAAGCCCCGCAAACGTTGATTTACGGGGCTTTATGCTCCGGCGGTAGGACTCGAACCTACAACCTAGTGGTTAACAGCCACCCGCTCTGCCATTGAGCTACGCCGGATTAAAGTGTTGTTCATCATTAACTGACGAGCCAATAATATAAAGAACCCCATCCATTGCAGTCAATATATTTTGTGACTTTTTTTCTAAAAAAATCAACGCTTTTTTTTGTAGTGGTATTTATCATATTGCTGAAAATACTCATTTCATCCATCCTTCCCGCCGAAACACTATTCTGAACAAGGATGTTTACACGGATTTTGGGAATGACGGTTAAAAATGAAACGGATAATCTGCCCACAGTGGAAGATTATCAAAAACTAATAGAAGAACTACGGGTTCATCTGAATGTATTAAACGCTTCGGTTTTTTTACTTGAGGAAGAAATGGCGCCGGATTCGACCCAGATTCATAATTATATGAGTAAAATTAACAATGAACTCGAAGTGATACGCAAAATGATCGCGGCAACACCAAAAGTAACCTTTCAAAAGAATTGATCTATGAATTATCATGATTTCTCTTTGTTGATCATCGAAGATGAAGACCTGGTACGCGACAGCTATGTCGATATGTTTGAAATTTTGGGATTTCAAATTGATGTGGCCGAAAACGGTCAGGTGGGGCTGCAAAAAATCGCTCAAAAAGAGTATGATATTGTTATCACCGATTTAAACATGCCGGTAATGGACGGACTGGAAACCCTGCGGCGCATCAAAAAGAAAAATCCATCCATTGAGGTGATTGTTATAACCGGCTTCGCCACCATTGAAAATGCGATCAATGCCATGAAAGAAGGCGCGTTCGATTACATCACCAAACCCATCAGCTTGGAACATGCCCGTATCGTGTTGACCCGATGCGTGCAGCATATTAACGAAGTGAACGAGAACGAAGCGTTGCGCAACCTGAATGCCCGCCTGCAACATGTTAATAAGCTGAAGGATAAATTCATCACCATCACCAATCATGAATTGCGCACGCCCCTGGCCGTTATCAAGGGGTATATCGATCTGATCAATATCAGTCTTGAAAATGTCTCGGCCGAGACCGATGAATATTTGCAGATCGTCAACAATACGCTGGGTGAAATGATTGACCTGGTGGAACGGATGCACAATTTGTCACAGGCGGAAAACGCCACGGAACGTGTCTATAACGAAACTTTTAACATGGTGCGTGAAATTCTGGAAGTGGCCGGCGGAATGAAGCTGATGTTTTTACAACGCGGTATCCGCTTCAGTGTCTTTTCCACGGAAAAAGAGATCCAAATCAATTGCGATCGCAACGGTTTTAGGCGGATGATACGCGAGCTATTGCAAAACGCGCTTAAATTCACCGAAAGCGGCGGTGAGGTAAAACTGCGTATCAAAAAAGACAAGGTACGCGGCAAGGTCTATATCAAAGTGGAAGATACCGGTGTCGGCATTCCCGTGGATCAGCTGGATGCCATTTTTGAGCCATTTTATGAAGTGCAGGATGTGATGCATCATTCCACTTCCAAAACCGAATTCATGGGCGGGGGCATTGGCGTTGGTTTGTCCATTGTACGCGATGTGGTGGAAGCGGCCAAAGGAGAGATCGCCGTGGAAAGCGAACCGGGCCTGGGCAGCGTATTTACGGTGATTCTCCCCTTTGTCAAGGATGATGTAACCGTTTAGAAACGCATCATATCTTTAAAATGATGCCACCGTTCATCCACTTCCCTGCGTCCCACTTTTTTTAAGCGGTCCATGCTAAAATCTTCCACGGTGAATGAAGCGGTGGTGCTGCCGTAAATAACCGCCTTGCGTAAGGTGGCGTCATCCAGAGTGTTCTGCTCGGCCAGATAGCCGATGAAGCCTCCGGCGAATGTGTCCCCGGCGCCGGTGGGGTCATATACCCTCGGCAGGGGATAGGCCGGCGCAAAAAAGAATGAATCGTTATTGTACAACAACGCGCCGTACATACCGCGTTTAATAACGATGGTTGAGGGGCCCCTGTCCCGAAGGTATTTTAATCCGTCCAGCAGATTATCCGTGCCGGTATATTCAGCGAGTTCTTCGTCGTTGATAATGAGAATATCCGTTTTGCGAATGACCTCATCCAGCGCTTCCCGGGCCCCGCTGATCCAGAAATTCATTGTATCCAGCAAAACAGCCCTGGGTTTTTCCATCTGATCCAGAACCTTAAGCTGCAGGGCGGGGTGTATGTTGGCCAGAAAAAGATAATCCAGCTTACGGTAATGTTCCGGCAAAACCGGGTCAAAATCTTCAAATACATTTAAATGGGTGAAGAGGGTATCTCGTATATTCATGTTTTGGTGATATCGGCCGCCCCAACGGAATGTTTTGCCGGGCACCTTACTCATGCCGTCAAAGTTGACCCGGCGTTCCTTTAAAAAGGTGATGTCCTCTTCCCGGAAATCATCACCCACCACGCCCACGACGTGGACAGGGGCAAAAAGACTGGCGGCGCTGCTAAAATAAAGGGTCGAGCCGCCCAGGGCGTCTTCCCGCTTACCAAACGGGGTCTCAACGGAATCGTAGGCGATGGAACCAACCACTAAAATGCTCATTTTTACTCCGGTTTACATACGTTCCGGGGCGCTGATGCCCAGAATGTTCAATCCGTTGCCGATGACAATCCGCGTAGCCTGTATAAGCGCCAGACGGGCCAGGCTTAATGCTTCATCCCCGGTGATGACTCGGCAGACGGTATAAAATTTATGAAATACGGTTGCCAGGTTGTGTAAATAGTTGACCAGTTTATGCGGCTCAAGGGTTTCGGTGCATTTTTGAATGATTTTGGGAAACTCGGTCAATTCCCGAATCAACGCCGTTTCTTCCTCTGTTTTTAAATTATCCAGCCGGGAAAGACCCTGTTGCCATGTCAGTTTTTTATCCTCGGCCAACTTCAGTATGCTGCAAATACGGGCGTGGGCGTATTGGATATAAAAGACCGGGTTTTCATCCGAATGGGTTTTGGCCAGAGCCAGGTCAAAATTAAGATGGGAATGCATGGAACGCATAAGGAAAAAATAACGCGTTACATCCACGCCTACTTCGTCCAACAAATCATCCAGGGTGACAAAGTTGGCCTTGCGGGTGGACATTTTCACTTTTTCACCGTTCTCGGTCAGGGTTACAAACTGATGGATCAAAACCGTCACTTTGTCCACATCGTAACCCAGTACCTTAAGAGCGGCCAGCACATCGGGATAGGTATCGATGTGGTCGGCGCCGAAGATATCGATGATGCGGTCGTATCCGCGTTCCATTTTGGTGACATGATACGCCATATCCGGCAGGCGATAGGTGGGTTCGCCCGTGCTTTTAATGATCACCCGGTCCTGATCAAACCCCAGTTGGCTGGTCAGGAACCACACGGCGCCGTCTTTTTCCGCCACCAGATTTTTTTCCTTAAGACGGTTGACCATTGCGTCGATTTTGCCCTCATCATAAAGGGATTTCTCATTGAAAAAGCTGTCAAAAGCAAAACCGAGCCGGGCAATGGTTCCTTTGATATCTTTGAATATTTCCTCTTCGGCAATGTCTTTAAACGGTGTGATGTCGTCGCTGTTTTTCAGGCTGTCGCCATGCCGGTCATATAGCTTTTGGGCGATGTCACGGATATAGGCGCCCTGATAATGGTCTTCCGGGAAATCCACGGAAGCGCCGCAAATTTCCAGGTAGCGCAGGCGCACGGACTGGCCCAGCACGCGCATTTGCCGTCCGGCGTTGTTGAAGTAATATTCACGGGTTACATCATAGCCGGCCGCTTCCAGAATACGGGCCACGGCATCGCCTAAAACCGCCTGACGACCGTGGCCGATGGTTAAAGGGCCGGTCGGGTTGGCGCTTACAAATTCAATTTGTGCCGTTGGCGGATTTTCCCGCTGAACGCGCCCATACTGTTTATCCGCTTTAAGAATCGCGCGCAAGGCGTCCAACAGTCCTTCCTTGCGTACATAAAAATTGATGAAGCCGGGCCCGGCCACTTCGGTGTGATCCACTACCGGGTCGTCGTCGCCGAATTGGGCGGTAATATCCAGGGCAATGTCACGGGGACTCTTGCGCAGATGACGCGCCAGTTGCATGGCCAGATTGCTGGTAAAGTCGCCAAAGCGGTCTTCCCGTGGGCGTTGCAAGATAACGGGCAGATCGCTGATAGAGTGCTGTTTCAGGAAAGCGGTTAATTTTTCTTTTATGTGTGTTTCACTGTGCATTTTCTGTCTCTTCCGTTATCCATGTGATTTTTGCGTCGGACCATAAACGTTCCAGGCCGTAATAGGCGCGGGTTTCTCTGCGGAATAAATGGACAACAACATCGATGTAATCCAGCAATATCCAGGAAGCGTTGGCCTCGCCTTCCTTGTGATATATTTTATGGTCGTATGCCTCACGAAGTTGTTTCTCGATATGATCCGCCAAAGCGCGCATTTGCATGTCCGAATCGGCTGAAATGATCACAAAAAAATCGGTTACATTGCTTAAGCCGCGCACATCCAGCAGGGCGATCTGATCCCCTTTTTTTTCCAACCCGAGACGGGCGATGGTTTCCGCCAGTATCGATGCGTTCATTTAGGCTCCCGTGTGTTAAAAATAGGCAGGGTTTTATAATCCTTGCCGATGATAATAGTTATATCGGCAATGGGCGAGGGGTTCTCGTAAGACTCCACATTGCTGTACAGCACACCCATGATATCGGCCAGTTCACGCGCGTTATCCACGTTACCGATCTGATCGATGATGCGTGTTTCCGCCACGTTCCAGTAAACTTTGCCCTTTTTAAGATAATTCCCCTTGTTGACGATGTCATACTTTTGTTTACGCAGCAGACGGGTGAGTTGGTCAGCCACGCCTTTGGCGCCGCAACCGTTCAATATCTCCAGTTGGATTTCCCTGCGCACCGGGGAGATCGTTTCGGGTGCGGAAGCCGGTGGATTAACGGGGATGTCCGGTTTGGTGTCGGCAGCGGGTAAAACGGGTTGTTCCGCGGTGCGGGACATTTTAAGATTCTGAACAAAATCCGGTAAAGGGATCACGCCTTCATGAAACACATAATAAAGGGCGCCGGTCAGAATCAGGCCAATGATCACCATGGGTAACCGGGATTTTTTTTGGGGCCGTACAACTGCGTTACGTGTAACGGTGTGATGGCGGCGTTTGACCGTCTGTGTATGCTGTATCCTTCTGCGATGTCTCAAATTGTCAGACAACTCCTGAATATGTCAAAAAAATAACCGGGCTTAAATCAAACCCGGTTTAAACTGAAAACTGATGAGTGGTCAGGGCTGGTTTGTCGCCCGGCTGTTCCTTTCGGGCCAGGGGGCATAACCGTTTCCGTAACCATAAGGGCTGTTATAATAGCCGCCGTAACCGTAAGGATTTTTCTCCACGCGGAACATAATGGCGGTATTTTCCGAAATCTTGTAGTTAAGTTGCGCGCTGCCGAAAAACCGGGCCTTATTTAACGTGCTGTTGGCGCCAAAAGTGTGGTAAGGGGTGGCCATAACACCAATTTGGGTTTGCAGGGTCAGGTTTTCCGTGAACGGGATGTACATACTGTTGATGTACGCGTTTTGCAGCAATTGGCCGCCCGCGCCGCTTCCAAACGACATACTCACCTGGTGTTGCATGCGTATTTTGTCCACATCCAGCCAACTGAATAAGGAAGGCATGCGCGGTTGAACCAGGAATGTCGTGAAATCGGGCTTATGCGTGTCCTTCTTTAGCTGGGCCTGTAATGTTAGGGGTGCCAGCATAAATACAAGCAACAGACAGATGTATGTTTTTTTCATGATGGTTTCCTCCCGTGTCGAATCAAAAATATTAAACCCACGGCTATAAATCAACCGTAATCAACATAACGGCGTGTCAGGCGGCATGTTCCTTTGGACGTGTATCCGAAAGGAATCGGTTTAATATCAGTTTGAGGTAAATTGTTTTTGTATTTTGGAATTTTTATTTAAATTAGGCGCCTCTAAAAAATGAATATAACAGCCAGGTCCCACGCAATAGGACATCGCCCAACCCCGTCAGGTCCGGAAGGAAGCAGCGGTCAGCGATCGGACTATGTGCCGTGGGTCAGCCTGGCTTTTTAGCTTTAACCCAATTCCGATACATCCTATGTCCTATGTAGTCATCGCCCGGCGTTACCGTCCCATGCAATTTGATGAAGTGGTTGGGCAGGAACATATCACGCAAACATTGGCCAACGCCATAAAAAACGGGCGTATAGGACAGGCGTACATCTTTTCCGGGCCGCGCGGTGTGGGAAAAACCACCACGGCGCGCATCCTGGCCATGGCCCTCAACGCGGAAGAAGGTCCCACGCCTACACCGGATATCAACAGCCCGGTTTGTCAGGCGATCATACAGGGGCGTTCCATGGATGTTATGGAAATTGACGGCGCCTCCAACCGGCGTATCGAAGAAATTCGCAACCTGCGGGAAAATATAAATTACACGCCGAGTGAAAGCCGCTACCGTATTTATATCATCGATGAAGTGCACATGCTGACCAATGAGGCGTTTAACGCTTTGTTGAAAACCCTGGAAGAACCTCCGCCCCATGCGGTGTTTATTTTTGCCACAACCGAAATTCACCGTGTACCGGCTACCATCCTGTCCCGTTGTCAGCGCTATGATTTTAAACGCATCCCCATCAACACCATTGTGGCGCATCTTGAAAATATCTGTAAACAGGAAAATATCAGCGCCGAGGCTGATGCCTTATTGGAAGTGGCTAAAAAAGCCGACGGTTCCATGCGCGATTCTCAAAGTATTTTGGATCAGATTATTTCATTCAGTGGTGAATCCGTCACCCTGCAAAGCGTCCAACAGGCGCTGGGTGTGCTGGATCGGGAGATTTTGTTCACATTGAGTGCGCTGATCCGCGGTCATGACAGCAAAGCGATTTTACTCCAGGCCCGGGAACTGTTTACCTCCGGCGTGGATCTGACGGAATTATTGATGGCCCTGGAAGAACATTTCCGCAATCTGCTGGTATGCCGCGCGATGGGCTCAGCGGAATTGCTGGATGTTTCCGAAGCGTATGCCGAACGGTATGTACGGGAAGCCGCGCAATACGAAGAACGTGATTTGCTGAGTTATCTCACGTTAACCGGTCAGGCCCTGCAGGATATGAAATGGGCTTCTCATCCTTATCTTAAATTTGAACTTTCCCTAATTAAAATGGCGCATCTGCCCACGGCGCAAAGCGTGGAAACACTGCTGGAAAAGCTGAAAACCTTAAAAAAAAAAGCCCTGACGCCTAAACCGTCCCCACAGGTGGCGGAACCGCAACCGGAAATGGACCTAAGCGCCCTCTGGTTGGGCGCCATACGAAAAATAGGCCAAACCTCCCAAACCCTGGGCGCCATCCTTGAACAGGCCGAACTGGTGGAAACCGCACCCGGACTCATCCGCACCCGATTACATTGCGAAGCGTTTAATCGTGACCGGGTTGAAAAAAAACGATCCGAGCTGGAAAAGTATTTATGTTCACTGGCCGGCGCGCCGGTTAAGCTGGATATGGAATACATTATTGAAAAGGCTGCCATCCGTTCCGACACGGGCGCATCCGGGCCCGATCGTCAAAAGAAACTGGCACAACTGGAGAAGTTGAAAAAAGAAAATCCGGTTTTTGGTCGTTTTGTTGAAGAACTGGGGTTGGAGCCGGACTTCTAAGGCGTAAAACGGAAATGTTATAAACAGAATAAAAAAGGGTATTTATATGAATATGAATGATCTGCTCAAAAAAGCACAGGCTATGCAATCGGAGATGGCCAAAGCACAGGAAGGTTTGTCGGAAATTGTGGTGGAAGGCAGCGCGGGCGGCGGCATGGTCACCGTTAAAGCCAACGCTAAGCTGGAGGTGCTGTCCGTTTCCATAGAGCCGGAGGTGCTTAACGGTGATGACAAGGATATGCTGGAAGACCTGGTGGCCGCCGCGGTAAATCAGGCTATAAAAAACGCCCAGGAAAAAGCGGCCGAGGCGATGCAGAAAATCACCGGCGGCATGTTGGGCGGTCTGAATCTGCCCGGAATGTAACACGGAAGCACTATGGCCGAATTTAATATTCCATCTCTCGATAATCTGATCAATCAGCTTTCCAAACTGCCCGGCATCGGTCGTAAAACCGCCCAGCGTCTGGCCATCTTTATTCTGAAAAGTCCGCTGGATTACGCGGAAAGTTTGACCGGCGCCATCGTCGATATCAAACAAAACACCCGCATGTGTCAACGGTGTTTTAATATTGCCGAGGGCGATTTATGCCGGGTGTGCGCCGATGCGCACAGGGATACCGGCATGATATGCGTTGTGGAAGATGTGGTGGATGTTTTGGCCATAGAATCGGCTCATGAATATCAGGGGGTGTATCATGTTTTAGGCGGCGTGATCTCGCCTTTGGCCGGTGTTGGAGTAGGTGATTTGCGTATCCGTGAATTGCTGGAACGGGTGAAACAGGGTGGTGTGCGCGAAGTTTTGCTGGCGCTTAATCTTTCCACGGAGGGTGAAGCGACCATGATTTATCTTTCACAATTGCTGGCTAACCAAAATGTGGAGGTCACACGCATCGCGCACGGTATTCCGATGGGTTCCCATTTGGAGTTTGTGGATCAGACAACCATCAGCCGCGCCATACAGGGGCGCCGGAAAATCTAAACCGTCCATTCCCAGCCTTCAACCCCTAATTCGCTATTGGGGAACAGGGCCCGGGCTTTCTTTTCTATTTCCCTTAAATCCTTATCACTATGTGACGGATTGTGGTGGAACAATATCAGTTTATCCACTTCCGCCTGTTTGGCGGCATCACAGGCTGAAACATAGGTGCTGTGCCCGTATCCGGCAAACATTTTATATTGTTCTTCCGTGTATTGCGCGTCATGAATCAATACATCGGCCTTGCGCGCAAAATTGATCAGACGTTGATCGCCGCCGATATATTGTTCCACATCTGTGGCGTAAACGATTTTCTTGTCCTTAAATTCCACGCGCATCGGATAGCTGCCGTCTTTGGGATGAAAATAGTATTTCATCACATGGATGGCGATGGAGCGATCCAGCGGTAGTTTTTCCATGACATGGGCCACCTTGGGCGCGGAACGGTCATGCGTAAAATATATGACATCGTTTTCGGTCAAATTATGAAACTCCTTGGTGGAGCGGAATTCGTCCATGGAAACCGGATAAAATTGGGGCATGACCAAAGTGCGCAGGATTTCCTCAAAACTTTTACCCAGCGTGGCCGGACCAAATAGATGTAAAAACACATTGGGCATATACATCGGTGCGAAAAAGGGCAGGCCGAGAAGATGATCGGAATGGGTATGATTGAAAATAATGGTGATGTGAAAAGGGGCGTCGCTTTTCTTTTGATGGGCCAGTATTTCCGGTACTAACTCTTTACCCAGATTGATGATACCGCTGCCTGCGTCTAGAATAACGATGTTATGCGGAGTACGCGCCAGAATACAAGCCGTGTTTCCGCCAATTTCGGTACCCTCTTTGTTTGCCACGGGATAGCTGCCGCGTACGCCGTACAATTTCAGTTTGAAGTTATAATCGCCCATGTGTTTTCCCTTTTGCACAAATGCGTCTTACTGTTTGGATTCAAGCCGTTTGATTTTATCTCTTATTTGAGCGGCTTTTTCGTATTCTTCCTCTTCCACGGCTTTTTTAAGCTCTTCCTTGAGACGATCCAGCTCTTCCGAACCCGATTTGAAAATAAAACTGCGGTCGGCCTGTTCTTCCTGTTCTTCCGCTACATAACTGGCCTGATCCATCACCGATTCATTAACAAAAATGGGGGTGTGGTTACGCACGGCCAGGGCAATCGCGTCACTGGGACGGGAATCCACCTCCAGTTTTTCATTGTTGGCGCCGGTCAGATTGATGATGGCGTAAAATGTGTTCTCTTTGAGGTCTGTTATAAAAACACTGTCCATGGAAATGCCGCAGGTATTCATGATCTCCGTGGTCAAATCGTGAGTAATGGGCCGCGGTGGTTTTATGTTTTCCAATCCCAGGGCGATGGACTGTGCTTCATATTCGCCGATGATTATGGGCAATGTCCGGTCGCCTTCCAATTCCTTTAACAAAATACCGCTGGATTGATTCTGGGTGAGAAAAACACCCTTTACGGAAACTTCTATCATTTTATCCCTTTTGAAAGAATGAGTAAACCTCGACGGATTCTGCGCGGGGTTTAACTTTGCTAAGCTCCTTGTTATCAATGCTTTAACTCGGATTAATTCAAAAAAGGTTAATAAAAATGATTGTAAAGTCAAAATCTTTTTAGATTACCGTTAATCTAAAGGAGGGCCACAGGGCCTATCAATGATAGGGCGCACTTTTCAAAAATTCGCGGGGGGAATTATCCCTTGATCGTTACGCCGGAATGAATAAATTTAATCCATGAGGAAAAAAATGTCCATGCTTACTCTTTTTTTGCTGCTTTTATGGCTGTCCCCGTCGTCGGCCGGGACGGGGTATATTGATATCACCGGCATCCGGAGCCTGGCCAATAGCGGGGATTCCCTGTTCACCCGCCCCGTCGCTCTGGATATCAGTCCGGAAAAAAAACTGTATGTTGTGGATGCCGGAGGAAACCGTATCATTGTCCTGAACCGGCAGGGTGAAGTGATCCGTACCGTGGGCGGTTTTGGCTTTGAAGCGGAACAATTTGATGACCCCAGGGATATTTGGGCGCGCTCGGTTACCGATATTTTTGTGGCGGATTACAATAACCGCCGTTTGCAGCGATTTGACAGGCAGATGAATTACCTCTCTTCCCTGGAAAACAATGACGCGCGGGACGCCGCCCTGCAGTTTGATTATGTGGCCGGTTGCGCCGTCAACAGCCAAAACGAACTGTTCCTGCTCTGCCGGGATCAGGACAAAATCATAAAGTTTAACCGCGAAGGTCAGCCGGAATATGCCTTTGGCATGCTGGAAAGCGGCGCGGAAGAATTGAACCAACCCGGGCAAATTGACCTGTGGCAGGGGCATGCGATTGTTGTCAGTAACAGCGGCGACAGTTCCGTGGTGTGGTTTGATTTTTTCGGTCATCTTCTGGGACGCGCCACCCATCCGGAGATGAAACACCCTTATGGCCTGGGGGTGGTGAACAACGATTATCTTTTGGTGGCGGACCCCCTTGCGGGGTGTCTCTTTGCCATCGATAAAGCGGGGCAATGTTATCCCATAACGACCCCGGAGATAGAACATCCGAGCGATGTGGCCGTTTGGCGTGAGGGTAAACGAATATGGGTGTTTATCCTGGACGGGCGGCGGCTGTTAAAAGGAATATTGACTTTACCGTGAAACATTTCTGTTTTTTTGCCCTGTTGTGGATATCCCCCGCCCTGGCGCAAACGTGGATGGTGGACTCTCTCGTGATACCTCAGGCTACCCTTGGGCGGTTTGTGTTTCCGGAAAGGCATTTACCCGTTCCGGCCACTCTGGAAATTTATATCAATCATCGAAAGGCGCGGCCGGAACTCGATTATCGCATGGAAGCGCGCGCAATCCGTTTTATGCCTCCTTTACAACAAAACGATACACTGCGTGTTCGTTACCGCAGACACCCTATTAATCTCCGGCGGCGATATACGCTATTTCGGAAAGATACCCTTCGGGCCCCGGAAGGCGAAGCAAGCAACGCGCCGCCCCGTGTTATTGTGCACACCCAAAATATCGGGGATGTTTTAAGCGATTTCGGGGCCGGATTGCAAAAAAGGGGCAGCATCGTACGGGGGATAAATATCGGTTCCAACCGGGATTTGGCATTGAATTCCGGACTTAATCTGGAACTAAGCGGTCACCTGAATGAAAACATGGAAATCGTGGCCGCGCTGACGGATGAATCCACGCCCATCCAGCCGCAGGGCAATACGCAAACCCTGGATGAAATCGACCGTGTGTTTGTACAGTTTAAAAGCCCTTTCTTAACCGGCACAGTGGGCGATATTTATTATGAAACCGGCGGCACGCGTTTTGGCAACATAAAACGCAAGTTGCAGGGCATCACCCTGACCGGCACCGTTGGCGCGCATAGGCTGGAACTAACCGGGGCTACCACGCGCGGCCTGGTCCGACGGCAAACGTTTATCGGACGGGAAGGCAACCAGGGCCCGTATCAGCTTACCGGAAACAACGGCGAACGGGAAATTATTGTGCTGGCGGGTACAGAACAGGTTTGGTTAAACGGAGAAAAACTGACCCGCGGGGAAAGTAACGATTATGTGATCGAATACGGCAACGGTGAATTGAGCTTTACCAACCGACGACTGATCACCGGCGACAGCCGCATCGAAGTCGATTTTGAATATTTTCCCGCCAACCGCCGTTTTAACCGCGACGATTACGGCGCGGCATACACCTGGCAACCGAATGAGGATGCCACCGTTACGTTACGTTATTTCAGGGAAAAGGACAATACAAGCCGACTGACCGGCAGGGAAGGGGGCTTTACTTCCGAAGAGCGCGCCGCGCTGGCCGCCGCCGGTGATGATCCGCTGAAAGCATTTGTGGATGGGGCTCAAAAGGTGGAAGCGGGAAAAGGCACGTATGTGAAAAGCGACACCACCTTTCAGGATTCCGTATGGACGATTTACCGCTATGTGGGGACCGGAGCCGGCGATTACACGGTCAGCTTTAGTTTTGTGGGCAAACGGAACGGCGCATATGTGCGCGACCGGCTGGGGCAATACCGCTGGACCGGCCCCCAATCCGGTGATTACATGCCGGTGAAACTGTTGCCGCTGCCCCAGGATCATCAGTCCGCGCAACTGGTTTGGAAACAAGACCTTACGGAAAATATAAATGTACGCGGCGAATACGCGGTCAGTCGGTTTGACGCCAACACGCTGGCCCGGGGTGGTGGCACGCTACGGGACGGTCAGGCGGCTTTTGTGGCCCTGCAGGCCCGTCGCGTTGAAGCCCGCCTCTTCGGTGTAAATTGGGGGCAATTTTCCGCGGATATGCAAGCGACGTATGTGGATGACCGTTTCCGGTCGCCGGATCGTCTTAATGCGGCGGATTACCAACGTTATTGGAATATCCTTGGTGATAACGGGCGCGCCACGGATGAAAAAAGCTGGCAGCTTACCTTCCGTTACGTGCCGGTTAAACCGTTAAGCTGGCGGGTCAACGGCGGTTGGTTGGATAAGGGCGCCCAATCCACGCGCCGCCTGAATAGCGCACTCACGTTGAAACGCGGCGCCGCGGGCAGCGGCTTTGTAAAATGGACAACACTGAACAGCACGGATCGATCGGAAAATATCGACAATATCTGGCAGCGGCTTAACGTTTCTTACGGGTATGATCTGTACGGTTGGGAACCCCGGCTGCTGTATGATTTTGAACACCGGAAAAACGAAAAAGGGGCCCTGTTGAGCGGATTTCTTTATGAGGATGCCGGCATGCGGCTTGCGGCGCTTAAGGGCGGTTTGTTGCGCGGATATGTTGAATGGCGGGACCGGCGCGACCGTGTGTATGATGTGGAAGGAAACGGCGCTTTGATTCCGCAGGCCGGAACGCGTACCGGTAAACTGCATCTCACGTTACAGGGCCTGAAACAAACCTCGGTTGTACTCGATGTCCAGCACCGACAGAAACGCTTTGAAGACCACTTTAAAAATATTCAGGTGGATACATTAAAATTGCTGTATGCCGATGCGGCTGTGCAGGATACCGTTTGGCGCGATAGCGAAACCAATCTGGCGGAGTTGCGGGTGGGGCATGCCCGCTGGAAAAACGCCTTCAAAGCCTCGCTTCGTTACCGGGTGAGTACAGACCAGACGGCCTTGCGGGAAAAAGTGTATGTGAAAGTGGATCCCGGCCGAGGCACTCTGCGCTATGATGAAGACCTGAAGGAATATGTACCTGATCCGGACGGTGACTATGTATTGTTTATCCTTTCATCAGGGCGTTTTGAACCGGTGACCCGTCTGGAGGCGGCCGTGCGGCTGAATTATGACGGCGCCGGTTATTGGAAACGTCCCGCGGGTACATGGCAAAAAATGTGGGCCGCTCTTAGCGGCGTTACCTATCTGCGTGTGGACGAATCCACGAAGGAAAGGCGCCTCGCGGATATCTATCTGCTGAAGCTGAACCGTTTTCAGGGGGCCCAAACCTTGCGCGGGGCCATGGTCTATGATCAGGATATCTATATTATGAAACGCAATCGGGCGCTTAATTTCCGCCTGCAATTCCGTTATCGTGATGATCTGTCCAATCAGTTCCTGGATGCGACGGATAACGAAAGCAGGCTTAATATTGAAAAAGCGGCCCGTGTGGACTGGCGTATCATGCCCACATTAAAAACCCGTAGCGAGTGGCGTTATCGAAATGTTTCGCGCATTAACCCCGCTTCGCCCAAACGCGACCGGGCGATTAGCGGGCTTTCTTTTACGGAAAATGTAACCGCCCGCATTGTTGGCGGCTGGGAATGGCGCATGGACGCTGAATACGGCAATGAACGCAACCGCACGGATCGTTACCCCATGCGTTTATGGTACGCGCGGGTGAAGCCCCAGATCAATTATACCTTACCCGGGACGGCACGCATGACACTGGATTATGAATATCAAACCGTGAAAGTAACGGATAATCCGTTTGATCTGGCCGTACCCTATGAGATGGCGCGGGGACGTAAGGAAGGCGTCAGTCAGCGCTGGCAGGCGCGTTTTGAATATAACATCAGCCGGAATATTCTGATAAATGTCACCTATACCGGACGGGATGAAGCGGGCTTTAAAAAGGTGATTCATACCGGTCAGGCGGAAGTACGCGCCTATTTTTAAGCCGGGTCGGGCATGGAACCCGTCGCGGGGATCAGGTGCACATCGCGTTGGGGAAATGGAATTTCGATATTATGTTCCCTGAAAGCATGAACAATGGCAAAGTTGATGTCCGAACGGATGCGGTGATGGCGACGCGGGTTGGCAATCCAGACATGCAATTCCATGTTCCAGGCCGAATCGCCGAACGAGGTGAGCAACACATCGGGCTCCGGACGTTTAAGCACATGTTTGTTGGCCGCCGCCACATCTTTTAATACCTGTACCACCTTATCCGGATCGGATTGATAACTCACGCCGACGGGGATATCCATGCGAATTTTAGGGTCTCCATGTGACCAGTTGACCACATTGCTGGATATAAAGGCCGAATTGGGAACGATAATCGAAATGTTATTGAGCGTGGTAATGGTGGTGGAGCGAATGCTGATTGAATAAACCTTGCCTTCGGTATCGCCAACGGTAACATGGTCGCCAATGGAAATGGGACGCTCGAACAGGAGAATAAGACCGGAAATAAAGTTGCTGGCAATATTCTGTAAACCAAAACCGATCCCCACCGAAAGCAATCCGAAAATAACCGTAAGGCTATTGAGACTGATACCGACAAATTGCAGGGCAAACAACACGCCGATGGTCATGATGATGTAATGGGAAATGCGCTTCATGGTGTAGCGCGTGCCTTCGTCGATTTCCATGGAAACGAGCAGACGGTTGAGCAGATAACGGTTTACGGAACGGGACAGGGCAAAGGTGGCAATGATTAAAATAACAAAAACAATGATGGAATAGAGTGTGACCGGAGTCTGGTTGAGTTCAAATAAATGATAGCTGAGTATCCCGTTCAGCCAATGTAGCAATTCCCGCCCTTCCATCAATAGACCTCGTAATTTTTTTGCAGATAATGACGCACATAATCTTCCACGCCCTTCTCCAACGGAGTCATTTCGGTTGTATATCCCTTACCGCGCAGGTTATGCATGGGCGCTTCCGTAAAATATTGATAGCGATCCCGCAGATTCTCCGGCATGGGAATGTATTCGATGTTTTCCGGTTGGTCCATGGCCCGGAAGACGGCACGTGCCAGGTCGTTAAAGGAGCGGGCCCGACCGCTGCCGGCATTAAACAAGCCGTTTACTCCGGGATGTTGCCATAACCAGGTCATGATTTCCACAATATCTCGGATATATACAAAATCACGCTTTTGTTCGCCGTCGGCGATGCCCGACCTGTATGAACGAAACAAGCGTACCCTGCCGGTTTCGCGTATCTGATTATAGGCTTTGAAGACCACGGAGGCCATATCGCCTTTGTGATATTCATTCGGACCATAGACGTTAAAGAATTTGAGCCCGGCGATCCGGCTGAACAGCCCCTCACGGCGCGCTTTGAGATCGAACAGGTGTTTGGAATAGCCGTACATATTGAGCGGGCGCAGAAGGTGCAATTGGGAAAGATCGTCTTCATATCCACGCTCGCCCGCGCCATAAGTGGCGGCGGAACTGGCGTAAATAAAACGCGCTCCTTTTTGCAGGGCCAACCGAGCCAGGCGCAGCGTGTAGCGGTAATTATTCTCCATCAGATAGGCGGCGTCTTTTTCCGTGGTGGCGCTGCATGCGCCCATGTGAAAGACGGCCTCCACCTTATCCAGTTTGTCCCAAACTTCCCAAAGCCGGTCGCGGTCCACATAGTCATCAAAATCCAAATGGCGCAGATTCATCCATTTGTCATTGTTGCGTAACACATCGCTGAGCAACAGTTGGGTATGCCCGAGGCGGTTCAGGTGGGAAGCCATGGCGCTTCCTATAAATCCGGCGGCTCCGGTAACAATAATCATGGGTTGTTCTTAATCCGTTTTAACTGTTCGGTTGAACAATTGGGTTAAACGTTTTGGTTGGCGGGCCTTCCAGTTGCCTTTATGGTAGGCGTAACCGGCGATCAACGGAAACGCCAGGGTGGCCTCGGCATAGACCATTTGCTCATAAACCGTGTCCACTTTGCCCCAGGAACAGGCTTCGCGCAGGGTGGAGCCGGACAGGCCGCCGTCCCGCTCGTCGGCCACGGTAATCTGAATGGCGTATTTATGCATCGGCGCGTCGTGTTCCAGCACTTCCGTGGCCACAACGATATCCTGTACAAAATTTTTAGGCACACCACCGCCAATCATAAAAATACCGCTCTGGGGCCGGGCCATTTTGATTTGGGTGATTTCCAGAAAATCCGCGGCGGAGTCGATGGTCACTTTAGGCCCTTTGGCATGATATTGGTGATACACCAGGCCAAATCCGGCGGAACTGTCGCTGAAGGCGGGCACGAAAACAGGCACATCCCGGGTGTAGCAATTATAGACAATCGAGTCGGCGCGAGAAGCGGCATAGTCTTCATTTTCCGCGAGATAGCGACCCATTTCCCGAATGAATTCCCGGGAAGAATACGGGCGCTTTTCCAGCCGGTCGCAAATTTTGGCGATGGTTTCATCACACACACGCAGGTCTTCCTCGTCGATATAGGTGTCGTAAATCCGGTCGATCCATAATTGGCGTAATTGCTGATCGTCCATGCGCGGATCGCCTTTGTAATGATAAAAACCAAGCGCTTCGAAAAAATCCTGATCCACAATGTTGGCGCCTGTGGAAACGATGGCATCGACCATATTGTTTTGGATCAGGGTAACGATCACCTTTTTTAGTCCGGCGCTGATCAGGGAACCGGCCAGAGTCAGAAACACGACGGTCTCCTTATCTTTTTGCATCATGTCAAAAATTTCCGACGCCCGGTGCAGGTTACGCGCCTGGAAGGCGGTTTTGCCCATGGCTTCCACCAAAGGCACCACGTTATGTTGTGTGATATCGATGTGTTCGATACGTTCCTTTAAAAGTGTTTTCTTATCCATTGTACTTCCCGTTAGCATGGTTTTTCAATCATACGCGGTAACCGCGCGAATAATAATAGTCAAAGCGTTCGGTCAGGGCACGGTTGTTGTCATCCGGTTCCCGATGGGCCTGCATGTAGTCATTGATGGTGAATTGATTCAGGAAACGCACATCCCCGATGTTGATATGATCCTCATGACCGTGTTCCAGAATGCGGATCAGATTACCCAGGGGCAGATTCTTAAAATGATAAATGATGAACGGTTCGAAGGCTGCGCCGGTTTCCTTATCCATCAAGTTTACAATATGGGCAAAGGGCTGGCGCTCGGCGTAGGGCCGGCGTGAACTCAGGGCGTCAAAGGTATCACACACGGCCAGAATGCGCGCGCCCAATGGGATTTGATCGCCTTTTTTCCCGAGGGGATAGCCGCTGCCGTCAAATTTTTCATGATGCATGGCAGCGATATCGACGACTTCTTTTATCTCTTCCGGAAAATGAACGCCCTGCAACACTTGCCGGGTGATGTTTACATGACGGCGCATGATTTCGTATTCGTCCTCATTGGGCCGGCGTTTTTGCAACAGAATCAGTTCCGGGATGCCCAATTTGCCGATGTCGTGCAGCAAGGCGGCCAGTCGCAACACCTTTTTTTGAGCAGGGGATAAATTCATTTGCCGGGAAAGTTCCATGGCATAAAGGGTAACCCGTCGCGAATGTCCGGATGTTATATAATCCCGTGTATCGAGAATACGTGATATTGTTTCGCTGAAGGTGGCAAAGGCCTGCTGCCATTGTTTCAGGCGTAGTATGTTGTGAAGTCGGGCGCCGGCCAGTAGGGCCCATTCGCTCAGTACGTCCAACACGGAAGCGCTGAAAGGATGAACCCGGCTGTTCATTAACTGCATAATGCCTATGACCGTACCGTCGGCTTTATGGATGGGTTGGGCGAGAAAGTGGCCCAGTTCGGCGGCGTGCAGGCGGTCAAAAGTCGGGTGGATAAGCGCTTCTTCCGGCGGGTGGGACAAATGCAGCCGCTGTTTTTCCAAAAAGGCGCGTCCGGCCAGAATTTCATCCGCCTTATGGCTGTGCAACCGCTCATCTGCATAGGTCCAGAGCAGTTGGGTGTCGGGATCATGCAGCCAAACATAACATTTCATGCAGGGGATAATCTCTTCCAGAGCCCGGGCCATGCGGTGGACGGTTTGAGCCGGGTTGCCGACCTCATCCAGGGCGTGGCTCAACTGCAATATCTGCCTAAGCTGATGCACATTGAGCGCGATATCGGTTTTAGGCAGCATCAACGCTTCATTCGATGTCTTCAAAATCGGCGTCCTCTATTTCGTTTTTATGTCTTTGTTGAAAATCGGGTTGCGTGGTATGCCGGTTCCCCGGACGATTTGTCGGACCGGAATGTTTTTTGGGGGCGCTCAATACGTTGCGTAAAAACCGCCAAACCAGATAGCCCAAAATAAGTAATGTTATGAACCTAAACATGCCTGGAAACCCCGCATTGTCGGTTGATCTGTCCGATAATGTATTTAAAATCCTCCTCACGGGCCATAAAGTCCCGTTCATCCATGTCCACGGTGATTACCGGAGCAAAGGTAAAGCGGCTGAAAACGTCATTATACAAGCGGTTCAACGTGTCGATGTAAGTCTCATCCATATCTTTTTCGAACGACCGGCCGCGTTTGCGGATATTGGCCATGAGCCGTGGCGTGGATGTTTTAAGATAGATGACAAAATCGGGAATTGCAATCTGTTGTTCCATGATCCGCGCCAGACCGTCATAAAGTTTCATTTCGGCTTCGCTCAGGTTGATGGTGGCAAAGATGCGGTCTTTCTGGAACATATAATCGCTGATGATCCGTTCATGGAACAAATCGTACTGACGCAATTCTTCCTGTTGACGAAAGCGGCTGAGTAAAAAGAAAATTTGTGTTTGAAAGGCAAATCGCCGACGGTCTTTGTAAAAATCTTCCAGAAAAGGGTTGGTTTCAAACTCTTCCGGAACGAGATGCGCGCCGTACCAGTCGCATAATTTACGGGCCAGACTGGTTTTCCCCGCGCCAATAACGCCTTCCACGGTGATGTATTTAAAGTGCGTGCGGGACATGGCGCTCTCCTGTATAGGGTTTAACGGAGCCTTTATCAGAACATTGTTTAATCAAAGTTTGTATGGTGCGTCCCTCGCGGTTTTGGTATTCAGGCAGGATATCTCGCATGGGAATCAAAACGAACAGGCGCCGGCTGAATGCGGCGTGCGGGATGTGCAAATTTTCCGTATGCACCTCCGGCCCGTCATAATCGATGATGTCCAGGTCGATGCGCCGCGGCCCCCAGCGCCTGGCGGGCAGCCGTCCCAAAGCGCTTTCGGTTTGTTTAAGAAAATGTAACACATCCCCGGGTGTTTTGTCGCTTTGCCACAGTGCCGCGGCATTCAGGAAGGCAGGCTGGTCCGTTACCCCCCAGGGGGCTGTTTCATAAAACGGGGAAACGCGAAGCACCGTTCCTTCCTTTTCCAGCATCGCAAGTGCCTGCCGGAGATAGTCCTGTCGCGGGGCGATGTTGCCGCCCAGTCCGATGATATAGGTATAAGCGTTCACGACTGAAAAGGCCTGTGCAGTTCCACTTCCACATGATCCAACAAGCCGCGCATGGGAACATGGGGTTTTCGTACGCGAATGGTAACCGATTGCACGCCGTCCAGGGCAAGCACATCGTCGGCAATGTTACCGGCCACGGTTTCGATCAGTTTGAAATTTTCCTCGGCGAAACGATCGCGGGCGATTTCATAAATTTTGCGATAGTCGATGGTTTGGGCCAGATCGTCACTGGCCGCGCTGGCGCGCAGATCGCCTTCCACTTCTATATCAATTTCGAATTTTTGCCCCAAATCACGTTCCGCCTGGAAATAGCCGTGATGGGCGTAAAAGACTATATTTTTAAGTCGTATTTTATCCATATCGGTCTGTTAATAAAAAGAAAAGGAATTTAACGGTTGCCAACAAGGGAAGCAATCAAAAGTATTTCGCGGCGGGGGGGTGTTTAAGATTACATTTTATCCGTTCAAACCGTTAGTAAAGATAAACCTTACTGGTTGACTATAAAAACTTTTTGAAAAAGATACCGGATTTTAATCTCAATTTATTAAGGACAGCTATGAAACGAGTCCTGTTTATGTTATTTGAAGTTTTGCCATTGTCGGCGTACAGAGGTCAAAGTCAATCAAGCCTGGATGATATGCAAAAGAATGATATCAACCAAAAGACAGACAAATGGGTTCAGGACTACATTGATTTGGGCATTTTTTCCGGTGTGGTATTGATAGCTGAAAACGGCATCCCCTTCATACCGCAACGCTCCATTCCGGTTACCCCGCTGATTTAAACGGGTTAGGATGGCATTTACACAAGATTTTTTACTTGACTATTTAACGCGGGCACGTTAACCCTAATGGTTGTAGTGATACAATTGGGCCTAATATTCCAATAGGCTCTGAGGTAAAACACAGGAATGCGGATATTTTGCTCAATTTGAGAAATTTGAAACGGTAAACCATGATGTGAAAGAATTTTAAAAATTATAATTGTGCTTCTATAGTATTAACGGTGAGTATATGAGGCGTTGGGCGTTTTATTGCACCAAACTTTCAATCTACTATACCGTTTATTTAAATTCATAATCTTTCAATCTAACTAACACTCGCCCAATGCCTTATATACATTGTTGGCGTTTCGTTGTTTATTATTTCTGTCATTTCTATTCATTTTTGCTGCATTAATATTTGATTTTTGCGTTGGCTTTGCAAGCTCTTTGACAAAGCTTTGGTCTGTGGGTTGGCTTGTGCGGCTTTGGCAATGTGCTTGCAAATAGCGTGGGCATATCATTTTATTTCATTCTTCCTGTTTTCTTCGTTTTTCTTGATTAGCTCTAGCTTTTCTTTACCATATTTCGTTTCATACCAAAGTCTGGTCTGGTCAAGCAACCTTTCAATGGTAGTATTTAAGTGTTTCATTTCCTCTTCATTCGTGCATAGGTAAAATCTGCCCTCTTTTTCATACTGTTTTGCTTTTTGATTCCAGCGTTTGTGATATTCTTCATCGGTCATAAGTCCAAGATGTTCAATGATAACATTATTATATTCTGGTAGTATGAAGTCTGGTAAAGCGTTCTGAATATTGTCGTCTGGCAGTTCATATTCATACAAAACCCCTAGCCTGTGAAATTCATTCGCAATTAGCAATTCGGATTTTGACCTTACTAATTCACCATTGTTGGTCTGAAACACCCTGCCGTCTGAATGGAAGTTGCCATTGTCTTCAATGTTTACTATTGGTGTATTAATTTCAATTTCATAGACGCTTTCGGCTTCTTTTACTAAACTACTGTCATACGATAGCTTTAAGAAATTTGATTTCTCATAAGTCTTTGGATTCCCGAACAGAGTTCTGTTTTTACTATTTGAAATAACAAGATGATATTTTGCTCTTGTCATGGCAACATAGAAAATGCGTTTTTCTTCCTGAGTATATATTCTTTCAAGGTCTTGATTTGTTATATTGGCTCTCCAAGTTGCATGGCTTAACCCTTGAACAATTT
>RFFS01000161.1 GCA_003696775.1 Calditrichota bacterium | reverse complement strand
TTAATTTGGGCGCGGGGCACGCCAGTCGGTCATCCTGCTTTTGGGGTTCCAGGCGGCCTTTTTCCAACCCGTCCAGGGTATCTATTAACAACCCGGCGCCCATTTCCGCCAGAATATCGTGCAGGGTGCCGGCGTTCATATCCGGCAGGATGGGTGTGCGTTTCTGCAATAATATGTCACCTGTATCCACCCTGGCGTCTATGCGCATGGTGGTCACTCCGGTTTCCTGTTCGCCGTTAATGATCGCCCAGTTGATGGGCGCCGCGCCACGATAGGCCGGCAGAAGTGAAGCGTGCACATTGATTGTGCCATGCGGTGGTATTTCAAAAACGGATCGCGGAAGAATACGGAACGCCACAACAATAAACGCGTCGGCTTTAAAGGCTTTCAGTTGATCCAAAAAGGCCGGGTCTTTCAGGGAGTCCGGCTGCACAACAGGCAGACCGTGCTCCCGTGCAAAAACCTTCACCGGAAAGGGTTTTATTTTACGTCCCCGTCCGGAGCGTTTATCCGGCAGGGTCACCACAGCCGTTACGTCATGGGAACTGTGATAAAGTGCCTGCAGGGCGTGGACGGCAAAATCCGGCGTGCCCATGAAAACGGTTTTCATATTATTTTTTGGCTGCCTTTTCGTTTTTTTCCGTTGCCTTACCCACCGGCATAACAATTTCAACCGCGGCCTTATCGAAGTTCAGTTTCACATTGTCATCCACTTTTACAATCACAATTTTGCCTTCCTCGGCAAAACCGACCACCTTACCGTGGATGCCGCCGCGAGTCACCACGTTATCCCCTTTTTTCAGGGCTTCCAGCATTTTTTGTTTTTCTTTTTGTTTTTTCATCTGGGGCCGCATCATTAAAAAGTAAATGACAACCATGATCAGAATGAAAGGCAAAAAAGACATGATGGGATTGGGCTGGGCCGCCTCCTGGGTTATGGTCATAAAGATCGTGTGCATGGGTATTCTCCTTTAAAGTGTGTATTGATTATTGAATTTTTTTATGGTTTCCGTTTTCCACGCTTCAAACGTCCCGGCGGCGATATGTTGCCGCGCGTTTTCCATAAGCGTAAGATAATAATGCAGATTATGATGGGTTGTCAACCAGATACCCAACACTTCACCCACGTTTAAAAGGTGCCGGATATAGGCCCGGGAAAAATGCGTACAGGCGTGGCAGGTGCAGTGCTCGTCCATGGGGCGGGGGTCTTTGGCGTACCGCGCGGCTTTAATAACCAGTCGGCCTTCTGTTGTAAACACCGTCCCGTTACGCGCGTTACGCGTGGGCATTACGCAATCAAACATATCCACGCCCCGGGCAATCCCTTCCAGTAAATCCTGAGGCATGCCCACCCCCATCAGATAACGCGGTTTTTCCGATGGCAGGATATCCGTGCACAGGTCGGTCATGCCAAACATCTTATCCTTGGTCTCACCCACAGCCAAACCGCCTATGGCATACCCGGGGAAATCCATATCCACCAGCGCCCGGGCGCTTTTTTCGCGGATAGCCGGGAAAGTACCGCCCTGAACAATGGCAAACAACCATTGTTCGTAACCATGCAACGGTTTGCTGCGGGCATAGGCTTCCCGAGCCTGCAAAGCCCATTTAACGGTTACCTCGTTGGACGTTGCCACATAGGGCTCTTCCGCGTCATGGGGCGGACATTCATCCAACACCATCATGATATCGCTGCCGATTTTTTGTTGGGTTTCCAATACGGAAAGCGGTGTAAACAAATGCCGGGACCCATCCAGATGCGATTTGAAGGTCACGCCCTGTCGGTCTATTTTGCGCAATTCCCGTAGGCTGAATACCTGATAGCCGCCGCTGTCGGTCAATATGGGACGCGACCAGTTCATAAAGCGGTGCAAACCGCCAAATTCGGCAATCAAATCCGCGCCGGGGCGTAAATAGAGATGATAGGTGTTGCCTAAAATGATCCGGGCATTCAATTTTTCCAAATCGGCCGGGGATTGTGTTTTTACACTGGCCTGGGTACCCACAGGCATGAAAATGGGTGTTTCGATCGTACCGTGATCGGTTTCCATTAACCCTAACCGCGCTTTGGAATGCTTGCTTTTTTGAAGGAGTGTAAATTTCAAGAGTTTTTATGTCATTTTTGAATCAAGCATCAAATTTACAAAAGCTCTATAAATATATCAAAGAAAAGCCCGGTAGCTTAACTCTTAAACAGCCGTCGATAGCGACGGAGATTTAATTGCTTACTATAGAAGATATCGTCCAACACCAACGCCACCGCGCCTAAAATCCCCACCTTTTCATTAATAGAGGCCGCTTCGATATCCACGATTTTTATGGGCGTATGCAGTTGATCCTTCATAACGCGTTCCCGTATCAACTTGATAAACAAAGGCGTTTTAGCCACATGTTCGCTGGAAATAATGACAATTTCCGGGTTCAGGGTGTTAATCATGTTGATGGTCAAAATACCAATAACCGAGGAATATTCCCCCAGTAATTCCAAAGCAAAGGTGTCGTTTTTTTCCGCGGCCTGAATGATACTGTCTATGGTGAGCGCCTGCCCTTTCAATCGGCTGTCTATTCCGTTTTTGAGGGAACGTCGGGCGGCATCGATCAAAACCTGTTCGCTTAAGAGTTCACCGAATGTCTGCTGATTATCGTATAAAAATCGAAATTGATCCGTGGAACGGATATAATACCCCAGTTCATAATAGCCCACCTCGCCGGCGCTGGCCGAAACCCCGCGATACAACTGACCGTTGATCACAATCCCCGCGCCCAGACCGTCACCGGCCCACAGGTAAATAAGGTTTTGGTAATTGCGGCCATGCCCGTAGCGAAATTCCGCCAGGGTCATTGCCTTAACGTCGTTTTCCACGTACGTATCGATATGCAGCGCTTCTTCCAGGCGTTGTTTGATGGGGACATCTTCCCAATGTTTCAATGTATCGGATTCCGAAATGGCGCCCTTGGCGTAATCGATCAACCCCGGAATGGAAACCCCCAATCCAAGCGGAATCGCTTTTTTAACCCAGCTTTTATTTTGCAGGATTTTAACATATTTGATTACCTTTGTGAGCACCGTATCCAGCGATGTGCCCGTTTCAAAGGTTATCGTGTTTTTTTCCATGATATGCGCATCCAGATCGCATAAGGCCACACAGGCGTGATTGCGCTTGATTTCCACACCGATGCAGTAACCGGCACGGTTGTTGAATTCCAACAGGATGGGACGGCGGCCGCCCAGTTTCCCCGGCTGACCGATGCCGGTTTCACGAATAAAGGACGATTCCAGCAACAGGGCCACAATTTCCGATACCGTGGCCTTGGAAATTTTATATTCCTTGGCCAACTCGGCCCGGGAGAGCGGTCCATATTCCTTGATGTAGCGTAATAAATTCAGCTCATTAAAATCACGCATGGATTTGGGACCATACCCAACGGATCGTAACATATTAAGTCGTTTTTTTCCTCATTTAATGTTAAGAAAATACGAAAGTTAAAGTCGGCCTTGTTTCGAATAAGGCCATTGATTACAATGTGACCATATTAATACAATCGACAAACTTTCACAAATTCATTATTAAGCTTCATGACCACAGAAAACCATTACCGTTCCCTGACTTCCGACGAGATCACCCTTCTGGAATCCCTGGGTAATAGCTGTTCAAACTGGGAACTGGTATTCATTACCGATCGAACCGATTTGCGGCGGATAACGGGCAATCATTTTGAAGGCCGGATTCGCATTGGCACACTACAAGGCAAAAATGCACATACCGAACAACCCTTTATCCGAGATAACTATTTAAGCCATGTAACCCTTGGCAACCAATGTCATATTGTCCATGTTAAACGCTTGCATCATTTTTATATCGGCGATGGCACGGAACTGTTTAATATTGGCGATATGGACGGTAGCGATCCCTTTGCCCCTTTTAAGATAGCCGTGGCCAATGAAAACGGTGGACGCGCGATCATGGCCTTTCCGGGCATGACGGCGGCCGATGCCTGGCTAATGGCCGGCCACAGACATGACGAAACCCTGCACAGCCGCCTGGAGGCGATGAGCCTGTCCACATTTATGGATATGCCCGATCATGGCACGACCGGCACCCGGGTTGTCATACGCAATGTGCAAAGCATCAGCGGCTGTTACATCGGTGATGGCTGTCTCATCGAAAACGTTACCCAGTTGAAGAATTGCTGCATTCAATCCACGGAAGAAGCGCGCACGGTTATCGCCAACGGTGTGATAGCCGAAGATGCCTTCACCGCGCCGGGCGGCGGCTGGCAAAACAACGCCATTATCCAAAGAGTTGCCTGTGGTGAAAATGTGCATTTGGAAAACGGCGCCCGGGTAATCGACTGCTATATCGGCGATAATTCCACGGTGGCCTGCGCGGAAATCGTCAGCAACCTGTTATTTCCTTTTCATGAACAGCACCACAACAACTCCTTTCTGATTGCCTGTACCCTGTTGGGACAGAGTAACATAGGCGCCGGCGCCACCATTGGTTCCAATCATAATTCCCGTTCGGCTGACGGTGAAATCCTTGCCGGGCGCGGTTTTTGGCCCGGACTGGAAAGCGATTTCAAACATAACTCCCATTTCGCATCCTATTGTCTGGTGGCCAAGGGTAGTTACGAATCGGAACTGCATATTCATCTGCCCTTTTCACTTGTCAGTAAAAACCCGGACGGCATAACGGTTTATCCGGCTTATTGGTACAGCCATAATATGTATGCCCTGGCCCGCAACAGCGGAAAGTTTCGCAAAAGAGACAAACGCACCCGGCCAGTCCATGACATCGAAACGGATTTTTTAGCACCGGATACAGTGTGGGAAATGACGCAGGCCCTGCAATGGTTAAAACAACAGTGTCATATACAAGAGACCTATCTTGAGTTGTTAAGCAACACACCGGCCGGGCCGTCTTCGATCATCACGGACAGAATGGCCCATAAACAAAAGGCCGTTATCCTAAAACCACTCAAAGGGATGGCCTCCTATATCAAAATGCTGATTGCCTTCACAGCCCGTCGTCTGATTGCTTCATCCGGCATAAGGCCTTCCGCTTCCCTGCCGGACGTATCGCCCTGGGAGAATTTTGGAGGCCAGCTTATTCCCGCTGCAGGGGCGGAATTGTTGCGCAAAACCATACGCAACGGCCAGTCGATTTCCTGGAAACAAGTGCACGACATCTACCGGCAATATCAAAATAGCTACGCCAATACCCTGGATGTTTTGGCCTGGAGCGTTGCCGCCTTTCTTTTGGAAAAGGAAACCGTTTCCAACAAAGACCTTACACGCTTAATCCGCTTGGCGCCGCCTGTTTTTGAAGAAATGCGCAACCATGCCCTGAACAGCCGCGCCAAGGATTTTGAACATCCGTATCGGATACAATCTTATTTAAATAAGGAAGAAATGTATCGTGTACTGGGCAAACCCGATGGCGATCCCTATTTACTTGAATTTGTGCAACAATGCGTTGATTGGATAGAGAAAACGGAAGAATACATAATACAACACGGAGAATGATGTGAAACCATTGCCAAAAGCAGAGAAGGCGTATAAGAACCTGAAATTTTTAAACAGCCGCGCGGCGCGCCCGCTGCGCATTCAGGCGGAATATTTTGAACCTTTTGAGCGGTTTAAGCAACTCGGAGTGAAATCCACCATTATCTTTTTCGGGTCTGCCCGGATAAAAGCAATGGAAGAGGCCAACCAATTGTATGACGCGGCCCGGGAGGCGTTCAATACCAAAAAAAATACAAATACGGAGAAAAAGCTCAAACAGGCGGAGAGAATGCTCCGGCTGGCCCGGTATTACGAAGATGCCGTGGAACTTTCCAAACGCATCACACAGTGGACCATGGAGCATAACAACGGCAGGCAAAAATATTACATTACTTCCGGCGGCGGGCCCGGCATCATGGAGGCCGCCAACCGGGGCGCCATGGACGCCGGCGGCAAATCCATCGGCCTGAACATTTCCCTGCCCATGGAACAATTCCCCAATCCCTATATTACGCCGGAACTCAATTTTGAATTTCATTACTTTTTCATGCGTAAATACTGGTTTCTCTACTTTGCCAAAGCGATTGTGGTATTTCCCGGCGGTTTTGGCACTCTTGATGAAATGATGGAAGTGCTGACTTTAATACAAACCCGGAAAGTTAATAAAAAAATGCCGATTATCCTGTTTGGACGGGAATTCTGGGATTCGGTTCTGAACGTGGAAGCCCTGGTGGAGTGGGGTACCATATCCGAAAAAGACCTTTCTCTTTATCATTATGTGGATACGGTGGATGAGGCCTTCGCTTTGTTGACCCGACAACTCAATCCGTAAATTGTCGTATTGGGATACCCTTAAACAGAATGGAATGATCGCATGAAAAACGGACATGCCGCTCCCCCGCGCCCCTGCGCGGGTGCCTCGTACAACTCACCCTGGCAAACCTTAAACAGCCTGGAGGTTTATAAAAACCCGTGGATTCGCCTGCGCGAGGATTCAGTTATCACGCCTTCCGGCGGGAAAGGTATTTACAGCGTCGTGGAAGCCCATGCCGCCATTGCCATTGTTCCCCTTACCGACGATCTGCACACCTGGCTTGTGGGACAATACCGCTATCCGCTTCATACATATTCCTGGGAAATACCCGAAGGCGGCGGCCTACCGGACGAATGCACATTACAAGGCGCCCGACGCGAGTTGATGGAAGAAACCGGCTTGCGCGCCGCTCGCTGGACTTATCTTGGGGATTTATACACCAGCAACTGTTTTACAAATGAAGTGGGTTATGTTTACCTGGCCGAACAATTAACGCCCGGGCCGTCCCAACCGGATGCAACGGAATCTTTGTGTGTTAAGAAAACTCCATTTGCCCTTGCCTGGCAAATGGTTCAGCAAGGAGATATTAAGGATGCCCTGGCGGTCATTGCCCTCACCCGTGTCTATTTTTATTTGAAAAAAGTCGGACGCATTTCTTATTAAAAAATTGCGCACAAATTGCTCTACTCAATTCAATTTGCGCAAATTCATCACACAACATCTTTTTTTCCGGCAAAAAATTCGTAAATTCCATAAAAAAACACAGGATTTCCGTGAGACTCTTTTTTGTCATTATCATATCCATCGCGTTACAGGGATGCCTGAGTGACGTCCCCCATACCAATCCCATCGACCCGCTCAATCCGCAAAAGGGATACACACTAAACGGGATGGTCACCTCGTTATATGACCCGGTACAACCTTTGGCCAATTGTTTGCTCATATTACATCCCGGCGACCAACGCACCTTCAGCGATGAAAACGGACGTTTTGTATTTGAAAATCTTTCTCCGGACACCTATGCGCTCACCGCTACCAGGGCTCGTTATCAAAGCGACAGCCTTACTTTTTCTCTTACGGGAGATCAGACTATTAACATCCGTCTTGACGGCCTGCCGCAATTTGAGACCATCGGCATTACAACCCACCATACATCACAGTTTTTCCCCGTGGATGATCTTTATTATGTGGCGTTGCACACTTCGGTCAATGACCCGGACGGCCTTTCGGATATCAGCCGCGTACTGGTGGATATACCGGAATACAGCTTTACGGATACCTTACAAATCACCCCCACACCGGGTGTGTACACGCTACGGGTGAATGTGGAAGACCTGCCGGTCAACACAGTTCAAAACCTTATTGGCCGGGCATTGTATTTCAGGGTATATGATCAACCGGGCGCCGTAATCCGTTCCACCCCACGTTATTTAACACGTGTCATAGAAACCACGCCGGTGCCCACGGAACCCACAGGTTTAAGCACGGTCCCAGGCGATACCATTACCTTTCGCTGGCAGCCGCTCAGCTTACCGTATGATTTCAGCCTTAAAATCCAGCTCTATCAGATCAATCAGGGTGTCTTATTCTTTATAAATGAAATCAATGTGGGCGCCCCCCTCGGCAACAGTAGTAAACAGGAAAATACCTTACCCGCGGGCGATTATGTCTGGCGGTTAATGATAGTTGATGAATTTGGAAATACCAGTTTATCCAAAGAATCCACATTTAAAGTAAATTAAAGGATCGGTCATGGCTCTTAAAAATCCCTATGAAACATTGATGCAGATCAGTGAAAAGATCAATTCGACGCATGAGATAACCGTTTTACTTGATCAAATAATGGATTCCGCCATGTCCACCATCGAGGCGGAACGCGGTTTTATTCTGCTTAAAAAAGAGCCATCGGACGGTGCTTATGATGTGGTTACGGCGCGAAATCTGTCCCGGGAGGCCATCGATACCATTCGCGGGCACTCTTCAAGCGTGGTTCACCGCGTTTTTGAGAATAAGGAACCGCTCATTTCCGTGGATGCACAGGCGGATGACCGCTTTCAGGGATCGGAAAGCATTGTTGTACAAAAGATTCGTTCGGTTATCTGTACACCGCTCATTTTTGATGAACAGATCATAGGCGCCATATATATGGACAGACGCATGTCGAACCAACCATTTGAAGAAGATGCCCTGCCCTTTTTACAGGCGTTTTCCAAACAAGCGGCCATAGCCATTCAAAACACACGTTTGTTAAATCTTTTACAAAAAGAAAATCAAAAATTAAAAAAACAACTGAATTTAAACGATCGGTTTCCGGAAATAATTGGCAAAAGCCGGGCCATCACCCGGGTGCTGGAACTGGTGCATAGCGTGGCGCCCAGCACGGCAAGCATTTTAATCGAAGGCGAAAGCGGAACCGGTAAGGAACTGGTGGCCCGCGCCATTCACACCCATTCACTACGCAGCGATAAACCGTTTATCCCCATTTTTTGCGGCAGCCTGTCGGAGAATCTGCTGGAAAGCGAGCTTTTTGGTCATCGAAAAGGCGCCTTCACGGGCGCTTCGGAAAACAAACGCGGGTTATTCGAGGAAGCGGACGGCGGCACGGTTTTTCTCGATGAAATCGGTGAAATAAGCCTGAACCTGCAAACCAAATTGTTACGTGTTTTACAGGAGGGGGAAATCAAGCGCGTGGGCGATTCCCAAATCCATAAAGTGGACGTCCGCGTCATTTCCGCCACGAATCGCGATCTTCTGGAAGAAATTAAAGCCGGTCGTTTCCGGGAAGACCTTTATTACCGGCTGAACGTCATCAATTTTAAAATGCCGCCGTTACGCGCCAGACGGGAAGATATTGTTTTACTGGCGGAACATTTTTTACGAAAATATGCCATGAAGAATAAAAAGAATTTTAAGGGTTTTTCCAAAGAGGCCATCCGCTACCTTCAGGAATATGATTGGCCCGGCAACATCCGCGAATTGGAAAACACCATCGAACGGGCGGTTATTTTATGTAACGAGCCCCACATCGAACCGGATGTTTTTCAATTGCGCAAAACCATCGCACGCATGCCGGTGGGCAAAACCCTTAAGGAAATCAATCAATTTGCCATTTTACAAACGATGGAACTGACCGGCGGCAACCGTACCAAAGCGGCGGAAATTCTCGATGTTTCCAGACGTTGGCTGCAATATCAGTTAAAAGAACTGGGCATGGTGGATGAACATAAAGAATCAT
This sequence comes from Calditrichota bacterium, assembly GCA_003696775.1. Classification (GTDB taxonomy): domain Bacteria; phylum Calditrichota; class Calditrichia; order Calditrichales; family J004; genus J004. Next base: position 22,394 of record RFFS01000161.1, on the reverse strand, counting down.
GAAATAATCCGGGAAATCCATCGCGGCGCCATCACCACGGTTTATGAGGCGCGCCATTTGAATCTGGATCGCCCCGTGTTACTGAAGGTGCTCAATAAGCAATGGCTGGGTGAAAAAGACCTGATGGAACGCTTCCGCAGAGAGGCGCGCATCAGCGCCCGGTTACGGCACCCTAACATTGTGCATATTTATGATTTTGAAGTTTCCGGACAACAGGTCTATATCTCTATGGAATATGTGGACGGCATACCACTCAGCCGCTATATCCGCGAACAGGGACCGCTCACGCCCAAACAGCTCCGCAAACTGGCCACCGATCTGATCGCGGCGCTACAATACGCCCACGCCCACGATGTGATTCACAGAGATATTAAACCGGCCAATATATTACTGGAAAAAGACGGCACCGCCCGTTTAACCGACTTTGGACTCGCTCTGTTCAAGGACACCCAAACCCTGACCCGTCACGGAGAAAATGTGGGCACGCCCGCTTATATGGCTCCCGAATTGATAAAAGGCGCGGCCGCGGACGTTCAAAGCGATCTCTACAGCCTGGGTGTCACGCTTTTTGAAGCCTGTCATGGCGCCCCGCCTTTTAGCGGTGATAACGTGGCTGCCGTATTCCAAAAGGTTTTATACGAAGAAGCGCCGGCACTGGAGAGCCTGCATCCGGAATCAGACCCGTCTTTATGTCGCCTTATCCACGCCCTCATGTCCAAAGAACCCGCCCGCAGGCCGGACATGGCAGAAATAACATCCCTTTTAAACGGGCATAACACAACGGCATCGACCGTGTCGTCCCGGAAACCCAAGCTGCAACGGTTACTAATGGTTATCATTCCGTTGATGATCCTTGCCGCCGGGCTGATTTACTTTTTGGCCCCGTCCCAAACTGCTGAGGAAGAAAAACCAACGATTTTAAAATCACCCGACACAAACCGTGTCATGCCAAAAGTCGTCAATGATTCACTGACGTCCTCACCAGGAGCGCCACGCAATACCGAGCCCCAAAAAAGGCCGACACTTACAAGAAAAGTATCCGAAAGTGAAAAAAACATACCGCTGGAAAAGGGAGCGCTGACGGTCATCTGCACCCCCTGGGCTGCTTTGTTTCTGAACGGCGACTCCATCGACACCACACCGTTGAAAAGTCCCTTGCGCCTCATGGCAGGCAACTATGAACTGACCTTGCGTAATCCGAATTATGAACCCTACAGTACCACAATTCGTATAGCGCCCGGCAGGCATGATACCATGCGTGTGCGGCTCCGCAAAGCCTTTGGCTATTTATCCATACAAGCGGTGCCGTGGGCAAAAATTTACATCGACGGAGTTTATCGTGATGATACCCCGCTTGCCCGACCCTTAACGGTACACAGCGGTCGGATCATATTAAGGTTAGAGAATCCCGGACTGGGTAGTCTCACCGACACACTGCATATTTCACCTGGATCGGTTGTGTCACGTCGTTATAATCTAAAAAAATAATGGCACATTCTTTGTAAAAGCATGAATAGGTCAAACAAATGAAAGCATACATGAAAATCAAAATACTTTTATTTATCACCCTGCTTGCCGCGGGGCTAACCGCCGGAGAACAATGGGAACATATGGCGCCGATGGGAACCGCCCGTGCCGGCGCGGCGACGGTTGTGTGGGATGGCAAAATTTATGTTTTTGGCGGTAAATCCCTTAATAACAAAATCTTAAGCAGTGTGGAAGTATATGACCCCGATCTAAACAGTTGGGATAGTATTTCCGTGCCATCCTTTGATAAAGCACGTTATAACAGCCGGGCCGTGGTGTGGAAAAATCAAATATATCTGATCGGCGGACGTAATGCCGATAAAGCCTTGAAAGAATGCGAAATTTATGATCCTGTGCAAAAAGAATGGGATAAAGCGCAAAATTTGCGCGAAGAGCGGGAAGGGCACGCCGTGGCCATCTTAAATAAAAAAATTTACACCATCGGAGGGCAATCCGGCCCCATCGAATATGTGGAAGAAATCGAATGGTATGATGCCGGGAAGGATAGTTGGGAAGAAGCCGACAGCGAAATCCCTTACCCGCGTGTGGCGCCCTTTCATGCGGTGGTGGACAGTGTTTTTTACATGTTGGGCGGCTATTATTACGGTATCAACGCTATGGTTTACGCTTTTAAACCAACCCCGTATGATGATACGGACACGGAATGGACGCTAACAGACACCCTGACCGTTCCGCGTTATTACGGCGCCACGGCCGTGGTCGATTCGATTATATATTTAATGGGTGGTGAAACCGTTTCCGGAAAAACGAATCTGGTGGAATCCTATGATTTATACAATCATCGTTTTACGCAAGAAGAAGCAATGCCCGCCGCTTACAGTGGCATGACCGCCGTTACGTTGAATGGTAAAATTTATGTTATCGGCGGCTATAACAGCAACGGTCAGCCCGTTAATGAAGTGTATCGCTTTACGCCCCGGCCCCTGGCCCTCCAACAGCCCGCGCCACCGGCTCCGCGTCATTATCAACTGACCCGGGCATGGCCCACACCATTTAACGGTCGTTTAAACATTGCCGTGGATTTAGAATTGAGAGCCAATGTTAAAATTGATATATTCAATATAACCGGCGCACGTGTGGCCACGTTAAGCAAAATGAACGCTTTACCCGGCAGACATCTGTTTTACTGGAATGCGCTCGGCACAAGCGGTCGGCCCCTGCCATCCGGGCCCTACTTTATACGCACGCAGGCCGGTAGCAAACAACATATGCTCAAAGTCCTTTATGTTAAATAAGTACAGACGCACCCTTTTACTCTGTCTCGCTCTGCTTGGATTCGCTCCCCACGTTCCGGCCCAGGACAACCAATATGATGTTTTTAAACTGGGTTTTTTGTACGATGATATTAAATTCGACGAAGTGGTTACACAAGCCCGGGAGATGCTGGCCCAACCGGCACGGTACAACCGGGAACAGCTTAGCGCCATTCACGCCTATATGGCGCTGGCCTTTTACAATCTGGGCCAGCAAGACTCTTCACGCGCGCATTTTTATACGGTTCTCACATTAACACCGGACTATGCACCGGACCCCGTCAAAGTTTCCCCTAAAATCATTCGCTTTTTCGAACGCATTCGCGATATTTTCCTTCAGGACCAGCAAAAGTTAGCGGCCGTTAGTTATACACGATATGTTTTTGTGGAAGATATCCGGCCCAGGGCCGGGTTGCAGTCTTTCATGCTTCCCGGCTGGGGACAGTATATAAAAGGACAGCATGATAAAGCCTGGTGGATAGGCGGGGTATTTTCCGCAGGCGCTCTTTCCGCCGGTATTGCTTATCTTTTGGAAAAAAACTATCGGGAAGCCTACCAGCAAGAAATCCGTCCGGATCTCATCCAATCCCGATACGATGCCTATAACAGCGCTTCAAAAGTCCGTCGGGTATTTATCTATTCCACCCTTCTGGTATGGGCTTACGCCATCGGAGATGCTTTCTGGGCGCCCTACCAACCATCCGTAAATATAAATCAGGAGAATATGACCCTGGGGCTATCGTGGTCTTTTTAATCAAAAAAAGGGGTGATTTTAGTCATCTTCGGAGACGAAGGTGACAATGGTAACCCCGGTATCGCCTTCTCCGTAGCGTCCGGTACGGTAGCGTATATCTTTATAGCGTCTTAGATGATTTTGGACGGCTTTGCGTAAGGCGCCAGTCCCCTTGCCGTGCACAATAGTCACTTCCTTCCAGCCGGTATGCAGAATACCGTCCATGTAGCTTTCCAGTTCCGAAAGTGCATCGGTGGTGTCCAGTCCCCGTAAATCCAGGCGATTGGGGAGTGCGGCGCCCACAGCGGGCGCAACGGGTTCCGGAGCGGGTTTGTTGACACGGCCGTGTTCATCCATTCTTTCCAGATCATTTATCGCGACCCGCAGTTTCATTCCGTCGCGCTCCAGTTCCACTTCTTCGCGTCCTTTAAACACTCGACCCACCCTTCCTGTAATGCCGAACGTTCGGGAGCGGACCTTATCACCGGGTTTGATTTCGGCCACGAGCGCCACTTGCTCGTGTTTGGTAACGGGCGGTAAATCAACCTGCTTTTTAAATTCGCCGAGAGCCTGGCGCGCTTCTTTAACCCGGGCTTTATCGGCCTTGCTTTCACGGATAACCCGAATGGTATGTTCGATTTGCCGATTCGCCTCATCGACGATTCGTGCCGCTTCACTTCGGGCTTCTTTTTCGATTTTTTTCTTTTCCTTTTCCCAGCGGTCCACTTTCTGCCGGTACAGCTTTTCCAGGGCAGCAAGTTCGCTTTCCTTCAGGCTCACTTCACGCAACGCTTCATGAAAACGGGCGCTTTTACGGGTCATGTCGGCCAGTAAGGCATCAATCTTATTTTGTTTATCCCCGTACAGGTCGCGGGCGCGCTCAATAATGGCCTCCGGCAGCCCGAAACGTTTGCCGATATCGAAAGTGAAACTGCTGCCGGGGATACCGGTCTGTAATACAAACAACGGCCGCAGCGCATCCACATCATACTGCATGGCGCCGTTTTCCACACCGTCTGTTTCCGAAGCAAATATCTTTAATGGATTTTGATGGGTGGACACGATTGTCACAATCCCCTGTCGGTTCAATTGTTCCAATATGGCAATGGCCAGGGCCGCGCCGCCGCCGGGTTCCGTTCCTATGCCTATCTCATCGATTAAAACCAAGGCACGGTGATCCACATGTTCCAATACATGACGCAGGCTGTCTATATGCGATGAAAAAGTGCTCAGATCGTTTTCCAGGGACTGCTGATCGCCGATTACCACAAAAAGCTGTTCACACAGGGGAAAACGCGACGCTTCATCCACGGGCATGGGGATGGCGCATTGATACATAAGCTGGAGCATGCCCACAGTTTTCATGGTAACGGTTTTCCCCCCGGCATTGGGTCCGGAGATAACCAGAATATTAAAATCTTCTCCTATGGATAACGACAAAGGAACGGTTTCTTTTTGCAACCTTTCCAGCAATAAAGGATGGTAACCGTTGTGTATTTCCCAGGCAAAAGTGTCGTTATGTTGCGGAAAGACACCCTGATAGGATCGGGCGTATAAAACACGCGCATGACGGGCATCGGTTTCCACCAAAATGTTCAGATCATAACGTAACACATCCGCGTGAGAACGCATTTTTTCCGCCAGACGTTTCAGAATCCTGATCTCTTCATTTCGTTCGGCGATCAAAAGTTCCTGTATCTCGTTGTTAATTTCCACAACCGCCATGGGTTCAACATATCGCGTGGCGCCGCTGGCGGATTGCCCATGTACAATACCGGCTATCTTATTTGCAGAAAAAGCGCGTACCGGCAACACCAGACGTCCATCGCGTAAAGTGATAAAGTCTTCCTGCAGATGTTCACGGTTTTTCAGGCTCACCGCCTGCAATCTCTTATGGACGGTTTCCCTTAATTGATTGAGTTTTCGGCGGATTTGCTTTAATTCACGGCTGGCGTTATCGAACAGTGTTCCGGACGGCTCTATGGTATATTGCAGTTGTGAGAGTAATTCCGGCAGGCCGTCCAATTGTAAAACATATTCGGTCAGTTCCGGGAATTGCGTGCTATGACTTTTAAAATAATGTTTTAAATCGGCGATGACATCCAAAAAAGTCATCATGGTCTGACATTCGGAAATTTCCAGAAAACTGCCCTGTGGTTCTATTTTTTTTAACAAGGGACGAATGTCTTCATAGCTTTGCCAGGGCGCCCGCTGAATATCGACCAATGCCTGGAATTGCCGCATAAGATGAATCTCGGCCAGCAATTGGCTCCGGTTATCAAAGGGCCGTGCATGAAGCACACGTTGTTTGGCCGGTTCGGAATGGGTATGCCGGGCTATTTTATAAAGAAGAGCATCAAAATTAAGAACGCCACTACTTTGGGCAAAATCGAACATATTATTTTATCATATCCAGTATGGAACCGTCAACAGAATCGGGTAAAATTTTATCCGGTTTCACCCATTCATTAAAAGACTTATCATCTCCGGAACGGAACATTTTATACAAAGTCGGGGCAAAATCACTGAGGGGCTGATAGGTATAGCTGTTTTTTTTATCGATTTTGTCGAGCAACAAATGAGCTCCGGGGATGGCTTGTACCAGGTAAAGGGCAATGCTGAGGCTCAGAGCGACTTTTGTGAATCCGAAAACCGCACCGGCCAGTTTGTTGACCGGTTGTAAAAAGGTAAATGTGGCTATTTTATTCAGGATGCTTCCAAGAATTCGGAAGAAAATATTTACTGCGATAAAAAGCAGGATAAAAGCAACCACCTTAAGGGCGCCGGCAGGCAGAGAGGGAAACATGGGTGCCAGTTTTTGTTGTAAGTGGGTGTGAAAAAGCATCGCCGCGGCGTAGCCGAATACCAACGCGACAAGAACCATCAACTCACTTATCAAACCGCGGAACAAACCGCGAATGGTAAAAAACAATACGACGGTTAAAACGGCTACATCAAAGTAATTCATTATCCGTCCAGCATTTGCCTGACAATGGCCTGCACTTTTTTACCGTCGGCTTTACCTTTCATGCGGGCCATGGCCTGCCCCATCACTTTGCCCATGTCTTTAATGCTCTCGGCTCCGGTTTCGGCGATGATGGTGGCCACTTCCTTGCGGATGGCTTCATCCGTCATCTGCTCCGGCAGATAGGATTGCAGAACCGATATCTCAAAGGCTTCTTTTTCCGCCAGGTCTTCCCGACCGCCTTTTTTATAACTTTCCACGGAATCCTTGCGACTTTTAACGCCACGGCCTAAAACAGTGAGCACATCATCATCGTTCAGCTCCCTTTGTTGACGGATGCGTTCATCCTTCAACTGGGCCAGGGTGGTGCGCAAAACATTTAAACGCGCCTTGTCACCGGACTTAAGCGCGTTTTTCATATCATCGTTGAGTTGATTAAGTAGATTTGACACGTGCTTTATCGGTTCATTTCGTTCATAAGTTTACGCATTTTACGACGGGCCTGGTTCATGCGGCGTTTACGACCGTCGCTGGGTTTTTCATAAAACTGGTGACGACGAATGTCGGCCATCAGACCGGATTTTTCACATGCCTTGGTAAAACGCTTGAAAGCTTTTTCAAAGGGTTCGTTACTGCGAATCTTAACGGTAATCATCTAACAATCACACTCCTTTAACTTAATATGCATATTTATCAGGGTTTTTGATTAAATCAATTTCATAATTGGCGGCTTTTTGCCAGGAACGATTTTTAGCGGCTTCGGCATAATAACGCAGGGCTTTCTGCTTTTGGCCGGTATGCTTATATACCTCGCCCAGGTAAAAATTACTGGCAGCTTTAATGGCACTTTTACGGCTGTATTTCAGGGCCATTTTCAGATTCTGTTCCGCGTCCTTATAACGCTTGGCGTTGATCTGAGCCACGCCCAGCCGATAGCTGTAACTGCCTTTCAGGGCACCACGCGCGTTTTTCAAAGCGTTTTGATAGGCTTCGATGGCCTTGGCGTATTGTTTTTGTTCATCATAAACCATGCCCAGAATATTCCAGGCGCGACCGTAATTGGCGTTTTGGGCCAAAGCGGCTTTCAGATATTGCTCGGCCTGTTTATAATCTTTCTTTATTTTATAGATTTTACCCAGCCCATAATTGGCTTTCACCGAATTGGGATTGAAGGCCAATACCGCTTTAAAGGTATTAATGGCGTCGGGTATTTCTTCCAGGGCCATTTGCAGATTACCCAGGGCCACATAGGCTTTTTCAAATTTACTGTTAAGTTTGATGGCGTTTTTAAACGCTTCGATCGCTTTTTGGTACTGCTTGGTTTTCTGATAGGATATGGCCAGCATGTAATAGGCTTCGGGAAAATTTTCATCCGCTTTGATGGCGGCCAGATATTTGGGGATCGCTTGTTCGTATTTTTTTTGTTTGACCAGACTGTTCCCTTCGTTGTAAGGTTGCCCGGCTTCGGGCTTACGTTTGCCTGCATCCTGCGCTACAAGCGAAGAGAATGAAAAAACAACAGCAATAAAAAATATGAAGTGCTTAAGCATCCAGAACCTCCTAAAAGTACAATGGAATTTATAATATAATTTTAATTTCAAATCAGGGCAAATAACTTTAGGGCCTATATTGTGTTCCCGGCCACTTTTTCAGTTACAATTTATCTGTTATAAATGGACACAACCCGATTTGGTTCCCTTTCGGTCTCCTTGTCAGGCGGATCAGGACAGGCGCTTGACGGTCAGGATGGTAATATCATCATCTTCGGTGGGATCGCCTGCGTGACTGTAAAGCGCCTCCACCAGTTGCGTATTCAGTACCTCAGTAGATTTTTTCCGGAAATTTTCTTCAAAAAAACGGATCACACGGAATTCATCAAAAGGCGTTTCATTCTCATCCATGGCTTCCGTGACGCCGTCGGTAAACAAAACCAGGCAATCGCCGGCATTAAAATCCAGCGTGGCGCTTTCATAGCCGATACCCGGCATCATGCCCAAAATAAGGCCGCCCTTGTCCAGTTCAAGGCAGGCGCCGTCGGTACGGAACAAATAAGGCGGATTATGACCGGCATTCACATAGGTCAACGTATGGGTGGCAGTATTCAGCCGGGCTATAAAAAAGGTGATGTATTTTTCCACGCTTGTGTTTTGATAGATCAAATCATTCAGACGGGCCGTTATTTCCGTAAGGTCGTCTTTTTCGTTTTTTAGAATATGCAATCCGGCCTGAAGGTTGGAAACCAACAGGGCCGCCGGCATGCCTTTACCGGACACATCGGCGATGGTTAACAGATATTCCGTATCCGTGATGGGTATAATGTCAAAATAGTCGCCCCCCACCTGTTTACTGGGGATATTGAGGCCATGCATTTCATATCCCGCTATGCGCGGCATATCCCCCGGGAGCAGGCGGGCCTGAATTTGACGGGCCGTGGCCAGTTCTTCTTCCATGCGCATTCTTACAAGCTTATCCTGAAACAGGCGGGTGTTTTCCAGCGCGGCTATCAAAACATTGGCCAGGGTGGTTAAGAAATCCTTGTCTGAATCCGTATAGGGCGCACCGTTCATTTTCGGCCCGAGGATCAATGCCCCTTTCCAGTTTTGCTGAATATACATGGGCACGCACAGGGACAGATGAGCCGGCAGCTTTTGTTCCGCGCCATGCAGGGTGGAGGCATTTTCCAGCAATTGTTGGATCAGCGTATCGGTAAAAAGACGCCCCTGTTTATACACGGCTTGCGGTCGCGTCCCGTTTTCATCCCCCAAAATAACCAGAAACTGATTGACAAACATCTGCCCCATTAACGCAAAGGCGAATCGTTTCAACACATCGTCCGCCTCAAAAGTTTTATTCAATTCGCCGCCTATTTCAAACAGGGTATGCAATTCCTGAATTTTACGATCCAGGTCGGCATTGACTTTTTTTAATTGGGCATATCGCCGTGCGTTTTGCATGGCAGGCGCGGCCAGGTTAACGATGGTTTGCAGATAACGGCGTTCATGGGATTCAAAAGCCTGACCGGTCAGTTTGGCGCCGTAAAAAACCATCCCGAACACCTGTTTATCCATCATAACAGGCAAAGCGATTTCCAAACCGCTCTGTTTGAGTTCCGGGAAGTGCGCCATTTCCCAATCCGCCGGCAAATGCTTCGGGATTTCCAAAGTGTGTGGCAGGTCTGCGCGAAAACGCCCTTTAGATGTGGACAACGTGGCGGTATCGTCATCTTTCTTAAGATAAACCGCCGCACGGCTTATCATCAGGCGCCCCATGGGGACCAGCAACACCTGATTTATTATGGCATCGGTCTCCAACGTAGCGTTAAGAGTCTGACTCAGCTCCGTCAGGGAATCCAGTTCCAATTTTAATTGATGATGGGCCTTTTCCATCTAAGTATCCCGAACCGTTATATATTTAATCAAACTTACCTGGTTTTTAACACCCGGATTGAATGTATAGCTGACTTCATCCATCAATGTTTTCATCAAATGGATTCCCAGACCGCCCTTTCGGGCTTCGTGCACATATTTGTCCAGATCGGGTTTGGGCATTTTGGATGGATCGAACCCTTTTCCCTTATCGGTGATGATCACTTCAAACTTTTCCGAGGTGTATATTACCGCCAGATCAATCATGCGCCGCGCGTTAAATTTATGGGCATGTTTTATCACATTGGTACAGGCTTCATCAACCGCCAGGGCAATATTATCCGCCTCATCACCGCTGCAACCGGCCTTCAGGGCCAGTTTTTTAACAATATCGCGGATGGTTTCCAGATTTTCCGTACTACTCGGGAAACGGATGCGAAACGTGTTTTTTTTACGTTTTGAATTCATAATCGTCTCTTTATCATTACACCGTCAGGATGCGGATGAAGCGTTAAATTTTTCCAGGGCGGCGGTTTCATCATCGTATATTTCATACAGGCACGGAAATCCCAACAGGTCGAAAACCTTGAATACTTTTTCGGACATATTGCTTAACTTGATATCACCTTTTTTTTCCCGGATTTCTTCTATAAAGCCCATAAACACGCCTAATCCGGCGCTGGAAATATAATCCAGTTCACTCATGCTGACGATTATCTTTACACGCTCTTCGCGTAGTAAATTTTGCAGGGCTTCTTCGAAGCGGGGCGCGGTATGCGCGTCCAAAAAGCCATGAAGATGGAGTATGGAAACATCTCCGTTATCATGACGCCTTACTTCAAAACCACTCATTCAACCTCCCCTTTTTTCTCACCGTTTTTTACTATGACCAGTGTTAAATCATCGTGTAAATTGCTATCGTTTAAAAAAGCCATAATGGCATCGATAACACTTTCACGAATACCCTCCACATTTTTATCCGCGTTTTGACGGATTATTTCCGCCAGTCGCTCTTCCCCAAACTCTTCCCCATCGGCATTCATGGCCTCGGTAAGGCCGTCGGTATAAAAGGCCAGAATATCATTGACGCCCAGCTTTACTTCCATTTCTTCCAATTGCCGGTTAAACACCGGCCCTTTATCCAGGCCCACCGCGATGCCGAGCGGCCGGATATGTTCCAAACGATCCTTTTCAGCGTGATAATGTATCACCGGACAATGACCGGCCCGGGCAAAAACCAACCGGTTGCGCCGGTAATCGATATCGGCCACCAACAAAGTAATGAATGATTTTTTTTCCAGGGAAGTGTTTAAAATTTCATTGGTCTGGCGCAAGATGTCAGCCGGCCCCCGTTTATCACGGGTCAAAGACTGTATAATTCCTTTTGTCTCCGCCATGTAAAACGCCGCCGAGGTCCCTTTGCCGCTCACATCTCCGATTACAATACCAAGATGATCCTTATGATTTCTGTAAAAATCGTAATAATCGCCTCCCACTTCATATGCGGTGATGGTCAGTGTTTCCACCTGCAGGGGCACATCGGGTAATTTTTGCGGCAACAGACGCATCTGCACATCCCGGGCGATTTGCAATTCTTTCTCGAGACGTTCCTGCTCCAGGGAATTGCGCACCAGCTTGGCGTTTTCCAGTGCAATGGCCGCCTGATTGGCGTAGGCTTCCAACATATTCAGGTCATCCGGATCAAAGCCGTAGGCGTCGGTTTTGGCGGCGTATAATATCCCCAAAACCTGATCGCGTCCGCCCAGTAACGGCGCGGCGGCCATGCTGCCCACATCCTTCTTCCATTGATGCAGACCTTCATAATCATCGCCCTTGTTGATTGTATTGAGATGAAATGTTTTTTTGGATTCGATCACTTCCACGCCTATCTGATGCAAACTGTGGTTATCTAATCCGTCTTTATCCATATCCGCCATGTTTACCGTGGCGGCAATTTTTAGATGGCCGGTTTTTTCATCATACAATTCAATCCATGTATAGCGCGAGCCAATCACTTCACGCGTCATTTCCGTAATGATGCGCACCAGCTTTTTCATATCGAATTCCACGGCGATCACCCGCCCCAGTTGATGCAGCGACCGGACTTCACGCATTTTACGGTCAAACACACGGGCGGTGGGCAGATGCACCAGAAATGTAATGCTGCCAAACAACACATAAAAAAAGAAAAAATACCAGGTCAGGTTGGCAAAGGATGCCAAAATAAGGCTATGCGCAGCCACGGTTTCCTTAAATACCACATCGAACATGATCGCCACCAGCCATATCAAAACAAGGGATAATAAAAAATAGGCGTACTTCTTCTTTCGCGAAAGGTAAATGATCCAGCTGTTTTGAGTCGCCAATATGAGATAAAAAAGCAGGGCCAGGCCAAGGGTTAATGACTGATAGATATAGGCGCTGTCGGAGGTTATGTCCAGGGGTTGCCTGAAAATAACCGTTACCATCATACCCAGAAAGGTGGCTCCGAGCGCCAGGGATATATAGAGCCGGGTGCGTTTTTTTTGTTTATACAGAATCAGATTTCGCACCGTCAACAGCATTGGAACCAACAGGATCACAGCGGCAAAAGCGATCAGATTACTGTAAACAACCGATCCCAGCGTATCGGGCGCCTTGGGAAATTCATTAGTTACAAAAGAAGGCGCAAGAATTTGTTTCCAAAACAGCGCCCAGATATAAAGCGCAGCCAGTAATTTTACAAACAGCTCAAGATTATCGGCAATGGTATTTTTAGTAACAAGTGCTTTATCATGAATGTAAAAATACCAGGCCAGAAGTATGACAAAATTGATTGTTTCGTTCAGATAGGTCCAGGCACTGAAATCTAGATTGCTGGAGAATTTGAGGATATCAAATGCAAAGGTAAAAACCCCTAATACAAGGACAAGAAACAGGGCGATCTTTTGCGGAATGGGATTATTTTTCATTCAATGTAAACCCTAAAGGGATCTCCTTCAGCATGATATTGGCCGATCAAAACCATGTCGGAGCTATAATGAAATACCATGCGTTGTCCGACATCGGCCACCACAATATGACCATTATATGGATTAACCGCAACATCCACCGGCCATACAAAACCATTTTCCTGTCCCGAAAGACGTTCACCACTCGCGGAAAGTTTCAGGAGTTCGAATTCACTTTTTCCGGCGCGCGCCAGCCAAATTATATTTTTATGGACATCCAGGGCAAAGGTATTGATCAGGCTATCCGTATGAATAACGCTCAAATGATCATCATTATAATCATAACGCCACAACCGCGAGTCGCCACGGGTACGCGTTAAACAATAAAGGCGCTGCCGCAGGCTGTCCGCGCGCACAAGGATCAAATGTTTGAAGACCTGTTGATCAGGCAATTGCAAATTGCGAACCCATGTACCCGTCTGGTTATAAAAACCGATTTCAGGCGTTTTATAATCCGCAATGGCATATACATCTTTCATGGCGGCTATCTGAAAGGGATGACGCGGCGCGTCGGAGAGTTTGTGCACTTCAAGATTTTGCGCGTCGGCCTGGTATAATCCTCCCGATGAATCGATGACCCAAAAGGTGTGTTGCCCGGCGTTGTACAGGGCGTCGTATGGACGATGCAACCCGGTGTTGCCCGCGATTTCTTCACCTGTGTGGATATCGACAAGATGCATATAATTGATGATGGGATAGGTAATAAGAGCGCGGGTACCATCGGATGAAAAGGCAACCCTTTCCGGCTTCCACAAACCGAACAGACGCGTTAACAACCGGTTCATGTCATAACTGATTTCCCTTACTTCAAAAAGATAACTGTCTGTCATCCAAATGGCGCCGGGTCCGGTAATGGATTGGACCACTTCCGTTGGGAACGATTCCCCTTCCGGGCCCTGTAAGGTCATATAATATCGGTACATCACGTCAACACGAACCGTGGAGTCCTGAAATACGGTTTGGGCGGGTGGTAATTGTGCCAGGCGTTCAAAGCCGGAATCGGCGCTTGTGGCACGATAGAGGTTGTACGCGGTGAAGGCCGGTTCGGAAGGACGATACCAATTCAAGCGGATCAGGCTATCCGTACCGGCAGCCGTAAAGCCCAATTCAAGCTTTTGGCTTTTATTTAAAGGATCGAAGACATTGCCGTGGGGACGTTCACGACAGGAGCCGAACAACAACCACAGCAAAAATAAAATAAATATGGGTTTCACATTGGTTAGGCTACCTGGGTTGTCAGAATCTGTTTAATTTCGTTATAAACATCTTCGATGGCTTTGTTTCCGTTTATGGATACAAAACTCCCCAGTTGCTTATAATATTCCTTAACCGGCGCGGTTTGTGACTGATAAACATTTAATCGATGGCGGATGGTCGCTTCATTATCGTCGGCGCGGCCCCGTTTCAGCAACCGATCCACAATCACTTCATCGGGAACGGCGATTTCGATGCAGGTAAAGTCCGGCATGTTATGTTTTTTGAGCAAAGCGCTTAATCCTTCGGCCTGCGGAATGGTACGGGGAAAGCCATCGAGTATAAAACCCTTTTGGCAATCCGAACGGGTGATACGGTCTTCTATGATGCCCAGCATAATATCATCGGCCACCAGTTCCCCCTTATCCATAAGTTTTTTGGCTTGTAAACCAAGAGGGGTTCCCTCGGCAACGGCCTGGCGCAGCATATCACCGGTGGAAATTTGCGGGATATTGAATTCCTTTTGCAACAACTGAGCCTGAGTGCCCTTCCCCACTCCCGGGGCGCCGAAGAGAATCACATGCATGGTGGTTTCCTCTGATTTTGTTTTTGTGAATTTTTTATCTTTCATCAATATACGTCATGAGAAGCCCGGATAATTAGACTCAGATCAACTTTTTTTACTTTTTTTTCGTCGCTGGTTTTCAGCGTAAAGCTGACCACATGCGGCTTGTATTTCCCATCCCTTGCGTTTTCTCATGGTAATGCGTCTGCTGCGTTCATTGATATGTTCCCGGAACACAGCCGTTTTTTCAGCGGACGGGGGCCGATAGGCCTCATCCGTGGCATTACAGGGAATAACATTGATTTTACTGCGCAGGCGATGGGTAAGCTTAACCAGCTTTCGGGCATCTTCCCGGGTGCTGTTAAAACGGTCAAGCAAAACATATTCAAAGGTTATCAACCGGCCGCTTTTTTCGGTATAGTAACGGGCGGCATCCAACAGATCGTTTATAGGATATTTTTTGGAAATGGGCATAATTTGCCGACGTACGTCATCGTCCACGCTGTTTAGGGAAATGGCCAAAGAAAAGGGACGCTCTTCATCCGCAAAACGATAAATGCCAGGAATAACGCCGCTGGTGGATATGGTTATTCTTCGCGGCGAAAGGCCGTAGCCGTCGGGATCGGTCAATGTTTCCGCGGCCTGCATCACCGAATCATAATTCAGCATGGGCTCGCCCATGCCCATATACACGATATTGGTGGGACGCCGGCCAATACGATGTTCCATTTGCAACACCTGTTCGATGATTTCCCCGGGTGTAAGATTACGTAAAAGACCCATTTTGCCCGTGGCGCAAAATTTACAATCCAGCGGGCAACCCACCTGGGATGAAATACAAAATGTGGTACGTCGGCCTTCATAAATAACCACGCTTTCAATTTTATAACCGTCCGCCAGACGCCACAGGTATTTTCCCGTACCGTCTTTTTCGGATTCAATATATGCCTCAAGTGATAACTGCCGTAGGGTATAGTGCGCGTTCAGACGATCCCGCAGGGATTTGGACAAGGTGGTTATATCCGCTATCCGCGTACGTCGTTGCACGTATAACGCTTCGCGAATTTGCCGGGCCCGGAAGACCGGCTCCTCCCAATCGGTCATAATACGGGTCAGTTCATCAAAAGAAACATCCAGCAAACTTTTTTTAGCCGGTGCATTGGATTCATTCGGATTCAAAATGTAAATTGCTCTTTTTAGGAATTATCGCATATGTTTGATCAACACATCACATAGATGCGTCGAAATAATTTCGTTACAATCAAACTTTAACAAGATATTTTTATTTAAGGTGATGAATTTAACCAAAACACTTACGAACCACAAGAAAAGGATTGTATGACAACCACACCCGAAGAAGCCACCGGTCAGATTGAAACCATACACACCCGTTTACAGGAAATTCGTCAGGAACTGGCACGTGTAATTGTGGGGCAGGAAGCGATTATCAACAAATTACTGATCGCCCTGCTGGCGCGTGGCCATTGCTTACTGGTTGGCGTACCGGGGCTGGCCAAAACACTGATCATCAAATCCCTTGGTGAAATTCTCGGTCTTTCCTTTTCACGGATTCAGTTCACACCGGATCTGATGCCCGCGGATATTACCGGCTCCGAAGTATTGGAAGAAGACCGTTCCACCGGCGGCAAGACCTTTCGGTTCATCAAAGGGCCGGTGTTTGCCAACATCGTATTGGCAGATGAAATTAACCGCACGCCGCCTAAAACCCAATCGGCCCTGCTGGAAGCAATGCAGGAATACAATGTGACCATTTCCGGAACCTCTTACGATATTGAAAGTCCCTTTTTTGTACTGGCCACGCAAAACCCCATCGAGCAGGAAGGCACCTACCCCTTGCCGGAGGCTCAATTAGACCGTTTTATGTTCAGCCTATGGCTGGATTATCCCTCTTTTGAGGAAGAAGTGGAAATTGTGGAGCGTACCACAACCGGTCACCTTCCCTCGCTTACCCCAATTCTTTCGCGTCAGGAAATTCTCTCTTTTCAGGAAATCATCCGTAATGTGGCGGTGACCCGGCCAACCATGGAATACGCGGTTCGTCTGACCGCCGCGACCCGCGGAGATTCCCCGGAGAGCGATGAAACCCTGCGCAAATGGATACGCTGGGGCGCCGGGCCGCGCGCCGCGCAAAACATGATTCTGGCCGCCAAAGTGCACGCCGTGATGCATAACCGGTTAGTGCCGGGGCGTGAAGATATCGACGCCGTGGCGGAAGCGGTGCTACGGCATCGCATTGTTACTACCTTTGCCGCCGACGCCGAAGGTATCCGTATTGGGGATATATTGGAACATATTCATAAAAAATTCCGGGATTAAAACGGCGCCCGGGCGGTAAGCAACGCTCTGCGCGGGGCCGGGTAGCCTTCGATGGTTTTATTTGGATTTCCGGGCATTAAAAAGTCATTTAAAGACTCAAAAGTCATCCATTCGGTTGTCCGTTGCTCACGGGAATCGGTTTGATGCACGGAGGCCACCTGAATATGCTTAAAACCGGCGCGCGTCAGCCAGACCTTTAAGGCCTGCGGTGACGGTATGAACCAGACATTACGCATTTTGGCATAACGCCCTTCCGGCAACAACACCGTTTGCGCATCGCCCTCCACTACCAACGTTTCCAGCAACAATTGCCCTCCCGGTCGTAACAACGTCCGTAATCGCGCCAGATGCTCAAAAGGCGACCGGCGATGATATAGCACACCCAATGATAAAACCGTGTCAAAAACGCCATGCATACCCGGTAATTCTTCCAAAGTTATGGGCAGTTGTATGACGGCCGGATCCTTTATATAGGCGGCCATCAACTCAAATTGCATGGTATAAAGCAACATGGGGTCTATGGCCAGAACGGCGCGTGCCCCGGCGCCGCGCATGCGCCATGAGAAATATCCGTTACCGCTGCCTACATCCAAAACAAGACGGTTGGACGGATTTTCCAGTACAGGAGCCAGCCGCGCCCATTTTAAATCCGAACGCCACTCCGTTTCTATGGGAATACCGAAAAAATCAAAGGGGCCTTTGCGCCAGGGGTGCAGTTTCATCAGATGTTCAATAACTTTTTGCCTGCGGGATGCCTCCCATGTTATGGGAGCCCCCACACGAATGGAGGGCCTGTTTAAATCAGCCGGACCGGTCGGATGGGCAGGCAATAGGGTTGCCAGGTCATACAGCGCCTGTCGCCAACGCACAAAGTCCCCATGTTTTTTTTCGGAAAACCATTGTGGAATTTTTTCACCCAGGGGCTCCAAAGCCCTGCGCAATGCGGGATGCGCAACGCAATCCAAAAACTGTTCCAGTTGTGCAGGGGTCACCCGTTGGCATCCTTTACGGCTATTAAAGAGATAAAATTAAAACTCTGAAACCACTGGTGCACCACACTGAATCCGGCCTGTTTCAGGCGTTTGATATGGGTGGCCGTCGTTTCGGGTATCAACACATTTTCCAGAGCCGATCGTTTTTGGGCTATTTCCAGACGGCTGTAACCGTTGGCTTCCTTAAAGGTATGATGCCATTCGATTTGACGTTGATTCTCGGCTTCATCCTGAAAACGGATTTTCTCGGAAAGGATCAGCACACCGCCGTCTGACAAACCTTTAAAAACACGCCGGATCATGGGCAGACGGTCTTCGGGCGGTAAAAATTGCAATGTAAAATTGAGTACCGCCACCGATGCATGCTCAATCGGTGTTTGGCGGATATCCTCCAGCCGCCATTCGACCGGGCTTTGACCCTTTTGCGTCGCGCACAAAGCCCGCCCCCGTTCCACCATGGCGGCGGAATTATCTACCGCGATGATACGCACATCCGGCACTTTAATATGGCGTTGCATGGCCAGCGCTCCGGCCCCAAGGGAAGCGCCCAAATCGTAGCATAGCGTTCCGGGTCGGGCATACCGTCCGGCCAGAGCGCCGATCATGGCCACGGTAGCGCTGTATCCCGGCACCGACCGTTCTATCATATCCCGGAAAACACCGGCCACCCGTTCATCAAAGGTAAAGCGCGCCAGAGGATCATCCGGCGAGGCGAACAAGGTATCTTTTTTATCGCTCATCTTATAAAGTGTATTTATGGCCGGCGTTTTCCTTTTTAAGCCACTTCATCAGCGGTTTAAAATAATTGAGCATGGGGCGGGCGCTTATTTCCTCGCCCAGGGTTTCCCGCATCAACATCCGCCAGTCCATGGTTGCGCCCTTGGACAATATCTTTTTAAGAAAAGCGCCCACTTCCTTATTGCCGTAATAATTGGTGGCCTGCGGCGGTTGTTGTAATATGTGCCGGGCGATATAATCGTGAATCTGAAAAAGAATGACATAGGAAAGGGCGTAATCGTAATATTGAGCCGCGTCGTTGTTGATGTGGGTTTTGGAAGCGGCGTCACACCATTCCCCGCCCCTTTCTGTCGGCGGAACAATGCCCTGATACTTTTTCTTTAGCGCCCACCAGGTGGCGTTATAGGCATCCGGACTGAGATTGTCCGCGTAGAGTTGTTTTTCAAATTCGGTCATCACACCGGCGGACCAAGGCATGAAAATGATATAATTAAGCGCTTCCTTTAATAAGGTACGCATGGTATCGGTTTGCGTATGTTGGGGAATCAGACCCAGGTTTTCCAGGAAAGGCTTTTGCATGGCCGCCAACCCCATCATGGAACCCACGGCTTCATGGAAGGCGCGATTGGCGCCGGAACGCAGCAAGATCGGGACATCGGGGGTGCTATATGAAATGTAGTAGTAAATATGGCCCAGTTCATGATGGGTGGTTTCGTACCATTCGGCCGTAGGAATAACACTCATCAGACTGCGGATATCTTTATCCAGGTCCAGATGCCAGGCGGAAGCGTGATTATTCTTTTTATAACCGGCATCGGGCGGCACCGGGTATAAACTGGATTTTTCCCAAAACGAGGCGGGCAGCGACGGGAAACCCATACTCACATAAAAGCGTTCCGCCTGTTTAACCAGCCATTCCGCGCCTTTAGGCTTCAACACACCATCCAGGTCCAGTCCCTTTACATGCACCAGGGCGCTCCAGTCCTGTCCCCAACGATTGGGCAGCCAATGGGCCGGTATGTAATCCGGAACCGCTGTGCCGTATTTTTGGGCCAATGTGTAGCGTATATAAGTATGTAGTTCTCGATATAAGGGCATCACTTCGTCTATCAGACGTTTATTCATGGCCATCATTTCTTCTGTGGTCATGCCGTAATCGGAAACCTGATAGGAAAAGTAATCGTGATAGCCCAACGCCTGCACCGTTTGATTGCGCAGTTTTTGCAAACGGGCTAAGCCGGGTTTTAACGCCCGGCCCACTTCTTTGGACGCTTCCCAAACCTTTTGACGTTCGGCTAAATCCGTCTCATTTTTCAGCGCTTCATCGATATCGTTGGTGCTTACTTCCCGTCCATCCACTTTAAAGGTAAATCCAAACAGAGTTTTGTTTTGTTCGGTTTCGGCTTTAATGCGTTGCGACACCAGATCGGCCACGGTTTGCGGATTGTTGGCGGCGTTATATAGTATGGTTTCAAATTGCCGTACCTGCAAGGGGGTCAGATTTTCTTTTTTGCTTAAAAAATCGCGGGCCGCTTGTATATTTTCCGCGCTGCCGGTAAACGCGGCCAATGCTTCGTTTGCTTTTTGTACCGCTTGTTCGGTGAGGGTGTCCCCTTCCACAATATAGGTGTTGGCTTTCCACTCCGCTTTGGCGGATGCGTAATAGAGTTTTTGATAAGTGGAGCTGTACCGATCCAAAAACGACTGGGCTTCCCGTTGCATTTTGACCTGTGTGGTACAGGCCGTCCACATCAGGAGAGTAAGTAAAAGGGTTGAAAATCTTAACATAAGCGCCTCATTTAGTTAATGGGGATGAATTGAAAAAAGCATCCCGGAACTTATAAATATTTTTTTAAAGATCAAAACCCGCTTTTCTCATGATACCGGCCCTTTCATGAACTTTTCTTGAAGCTTGCCGGCTGTTAATTGAGTTGGCTGTTAAAATTATGTGAATAACCTGCCTTACACTGCCTTCCGTAACCACTTTATTAAAGGAGGTCCCATGGGATACCGTTTATCTTTTTTATTGATTGCCGTGATGTTTGTATTTACAGCCTGTGACAATAACAGCACGGACAACACCAAAGCCAGCGGCACGTTTGATGTGACCATATCCATCGTTTCAACGGCCAGGATGTTTCCTTCCGGAGGTGTTTTTAATACTCCGACAGGCGCCGACGCACCGGCAGCTATTTTTCCGGGAGAGTCTTATGAATTTAGTTTTGACGCGCCGGTCGGTTCTAAACTTTCCTTTGCAACCATGATGGTTCAGTCGAACGATTTTTTCTACGCCCCGGACGGCGATGGCATTGATCTGTTTGACAGCAATGGCAACCCCGTCAGCGGCGATGTTACCAATCAGGTGATGCTGTGGGATGCCGGCACC
Organism: Calditrichota bacterium; assembly: GCA_003696775.1. Lineage (GTDB taxonomy): Bacteria > Calditrichota > Calditrichia > Calditrichales > J004 > J004. Next base: position 1,328 of record RFFS01000161.1, on the reverse strand, counting down.
GAGGCGAATCAGGAACCCGGCACCGGCATGGATCAGGCGCCGCGTCAATCCGCCGCCAACACCGGGGATGCCGACCCGGACAATACCGTCCGTCCCGCACCGGATACCTACAACAACCTGCCCGCGGTGAGTGATGTCATTCAGGTGACTCTTACCGCGAATTCCGATATCAACTTTACGGTACGCATCACCAATGTTTCCACTTCATCAACTTTGTCCACCTCTACCGGTACGGTAGCCGTGCCCCTGTCACCCGGTGTATTTGTTGTGCATACAGAAAGCAATCCCTTATTTACCAACGGACAAGCGGATGCCGGCAACGGACTGGAAGGTATTGCCGAGGATGGCGACCCGTCCGCTTTGTCGGCCTGGATTGATGAAAACACCGGGCTGACTAATATATTAGCACCCGGCGTTTACGCGGTGCATACCCGGAAGGACCCTCTGTTTACGGAAGGTTCGGCAGATCGCGGGCAAGGGCTGGAAGCCTTGGCCGAAGACGGTGACCCGTCGTTGCTTAATGATGCCCTGGCAACCGTAACCGGCGTTGTGTCGCACGGCATATTCAACACACCGGACGGCGCTTCCGCCCCCGGCCCCCTTACACCCGGTAACAGTTATTCTTTTAGCGTGAACGCCGAAGAAGGCGATTACCTCTCTTTTGCCACCATGTTTGTTCAGTCCAACGATTTGTTCTATGCGCCCGATGGCATGGGTATCGCCCTGTTCAATAACGGGACAGCCGTCAGCGGTGACGTGACATCCCAAATAAAATTATGGGATGCGGGAACGGAAGTGAATGAAAAACCCGGCTTTGGTGCAAACCAGGCGCCCCGCCAATCCGGAGCGAATACCGGCACCACGGAAAACGGCACCGTGCGGCAGGTAAATGACGGTTTTAGCTATCCGGCCGTGAATGAAGTGATTAAAGTGACGATTCAAAGTCGTTAATAACAGGCCCGAAAATCAACTATGAAGCCGTCCAGGACATAATCCATGGGCGGTTTTTTTATTAAAAGTGAATCCCGCGCGAAGCCTCAAAGATACAATACAAGGATATCCGCAATTTAAAATTAATGCCGTTGAAATGTCGCCCAAAAATGTTTACTATTCTTAACGTTGCCATTTAATTTCAGATAACGGTTGGGCTATGCGTAGTTTGGGATTTTGAAACTGTAAACTTTCAATTTACTACTAATTTTATTTAATGTTAAAAAATACAAATATAGCACGTTACCCAAATGACATATAGCCTTTGTTATATGGCGTTTTATTCGTTTTCCAATTTTGAAGCTTCCCAACCTATTATAGCTTTCTTCCTTATCGGG
>RFFS01000160.1 GCA_003696775.1 Calditrichota bacterium | reverse complement strand
GTACATGTCGCGAACGGTTGTCCATTGGGCTTGTTGTAAAATCAGGTGTTGTACGGATTCTTTGTGTTGGTGCAAATGCAGAGCCAGTAAGTGCAATGATGCTGCCCATCCGGACGTATTGGAAAGGATGCGCTCCCGCTCCTCCGTTTGCAGTGTGATATTCCATAAACTTTTAAAATAACGTTGTATTTCAGCGGAGGAAAAACTGAGGTCTTCAAATCGAAAGGTCCGGAGCAAACCTTTAACCCGCCAATGGGCCAGGGATAAAGGTGGGTCTTCCCTTGAAATAAGGACGATGTTTATATGGGCCGGTAAGTTATTTATAAAATCATTCATCAACCGATGAATGGTGTTATTGCTTATGATGTGGTAATCATCCAAGACAATCAGGATTTTTTTATATGGAAGATCAGCGCAATCATTGATCAGACAATTCAGAATATTTTTATCGAAATTATTTTGAAAAAAAGATTGAGAATATGTTTGGGTGCGTGGCAATTGATCAACGAGTGCCACCTGGCAGGCGGCAATTAAAGCATTTAAAAATGCCCCTTTTTCATTGTCATCTTTATCCAGCCGTAACCAGGCCGCGGGAACATCGGATAGTTCATTTAATACCTGCACCATGATGGTGGTCTTTCCGGAACCGGCCGGCGCGGAGATCAGGGTTATACCCGGCTTGAGAACCGCATTTTTTATGCGTGTTATCAATTGGCGACGTGTTAGATTTTTTTCCACCAGCGCCGGTGGGCGTAGTCTGGTTTCGGCAATATGCAACGTCATTTTATCAAAATCCATTTAAAAGGAAAAACCACACATATGAGTAAAATATTCCTTGCAAAACGAATAATATTGTATTTAAAAAAAGGATGCAAACCATTACAAAGCTTTTGGAATTGAGAACACAACCCGGTTGGTAAGTGACATTATAAACGGGACCGATGAGAAAGGGAGATGGGGATAAAAAAACCGCCGCCCGGAAAAGGCGACGGTGTGTTATTAACAACTTGTATTATTCTTCCAGTGTGCTTAAATCACCTTCGTCCTGACCAAGGGCACGCGCTTTTAACACACGGCGCATGATTTTACCGCTTCGGGTTTTGGGCAAACCGTCCACAAAGGTAACCGCTTCCGGTTTGGCGATGGGGCCCATTTCTTTCGCCACATGGTTGCGTAATTCCTCGGCTAACTCCTTGGTGGCGGCAACGCCGGCTTTAAGAATAACAAAGGTGTGTATGGCGTTGCCTTTCAGTTCGTGCGGCAGGGCAATGGCCGCTGCTTCGGATACGGCCGGATGACTCACCAGCGCGCTTTCGATTTCCGCGGTACCAAGGCGATAACCGCTCACTTTGATAACATCGTCAATGCGGCCGATTACCCAGACATAACCGTCCTTGTCTATCCGCGCGGAATCGCCGGCCTTGTACCAGCCCTGTTTTTCATAATCTTTCCAGTAGGTATTCACATAGCGATCCGGATCGCCGTAAATGGTACGCGCCATGCCGGGCCAGGGATTTTTAATAACCAGCTTACCTTCTTCTCCCGGGGCGACTTCTTTACCGGTATCGTCCACCACGGCCACTTCGTTACCAAAGAAGGGTTTCGTGGCCGAGCCGGGTTTCAGAGGCAGTACCGGTATCGGTGTGATCATGAAACCGCCGGTTTCTGTTTGCCACCAGGTATCCATAATGGGGCATTTTTCGTTTCCGATGACCTTATAATACCATTTCCAGGCTTCGGGGTTAATGGGTTCGCCCACGGAACCCAACAGACGCAGACTGCTTAAGTCGTGCCGTGCCGGCCAGGCATCGCCAAAGCGCATTAAACCGCGTACGGCGGTGGGCGATGTGTATAAGATGGTTATGCCGTATTTTTCAATCATACTCCACCAACGGTTGGGGTAGGGGTGATTGGGCGCGCCCTCGTACATCATGACGGTGGCGCCGTTGATCAGAGGAGCGTAAACAATGTAACTGTGGCCGGTGATCCAGCCCGGATCGGCGGCGCACCACCAACGGTCCTCATCTTTAATATCAAATACCATGCGATGCGTGGTGGAGGTGTAAACGCTGTACCCTCCGTGGGTATGCAACTGTCCTTTTGGGCGTCCGGTTGTGCCGGAAGTATAAAGGATAAACAGCATGTCTTCGGCGTCCATGACTTCGGTTTCGCACTGAGGGCTGGCCACGGGCAGCGCCATCAGGTCGTGCCACCAAAAATCACGATCGTTTTCCATATAGCATTCACCGCCGGTGCGTTTGACGGTAATACACACTTCGATGGTGGGTGAGCGGCGCATGGCTTCGTTGGCGATTTTTTTCAAATCGGTGGGGTTGCCGCGCCGGTAGCCGCCGTCGGCTGTAATTAACACCCGGCTGTTGGCGTCGGCGATGCGTTCCGCCAGAGCTTCCACGCTAAAGCCACCGTAAACAACACTATGAGCGGCGCCGATTTTGGCGCAGGCCAGCATGGCGATGGCCAGTTCGGGAATTTGCGGCATGTAAATCGTTACGATATCTCCTTTGGAAACTCCCATGCTTTTAAGCACATTGCCAAATTTTGAAACTTCACGGTTCAAAGCGTGATAGGAATAGGTTTTTACATCGCCCGGTTCCCCTTCCCAAATCAGGGCCAGTTTATTGCGGCGCCAGGTTTTGAGGTGGCGATCAATGGCGTTTTGAATGATATTGGTTTTGCCGCCGACAAACCATTTGTAAAAGGGTTTGTTGGAATCATCCAACACTTTTTCCCATTTTTTATACCAGTCCAGTTGTTCGGCCTGTTCGGCCCAAAACCCTTCACGGTCTTCTATGGATCGTTTATATAAGGTATCATAGTCCGGAACATTGGCCTGTTTTACAACTTCATCCGAAGGATAATAGACTTCTCCTTCCAGCTTGTTTTTTTCTGCCATCGTCAGCCTCCCTGATATTTTAAGGTGAAAGTCGTGGGTTGAATATTAAAATGTAAGGCAAATTCCTCAATCAACCAACATAAAGCAAAGGATTGCCTATGAAATTTCATGAAATTTGTCAAGAGAAATGCTTAAATCGGTTTAAATTTTCAATTGTAAAGCTTGAATTAAAAAAGAATTTATTTTGTTTT
>RFFS01000159.1 GCA_003696775.1 Calditrichota bacterium | reverse complement strand
CGGCCAGCGCATCCATATCGAGGTCCGTTGCCACCTCGTCACCATAAATATTGACACCGTCATAACCGGGATCATCGGCCGCTCGGCCTTCACGATCCGCAAAATTATGCGCCACCCAGTCATGAGCCTGAAAGTGAGACAAGGCCACTTTATAGGCAAAATGGCCATACGCTTTGGCATAGCGCATGTTGATTCCATACAAGGGAAAGGAACCGGCATAATTGGAAGAGGTCATACCCGATTTCGCTTCCACACTCAATCCCTGATAGTCAAACGGCGACTTGGTGTTAATAAAGAGAACGCCGCTAAAGGCATTGGGGCCGTACAAGGCGGATGAAGCGCCGGGTAAAAATTCCACATTGGCCACATCGATATCGGATATGCCGACCATGTTACCCAGGGCAAAACTGCCGTTGGCGATGCCGGCGTTATCCACACCGTCGATAAGCTGAATTAGCCCCGGATTGTGCATGTCGCCGAAACCGCGTCCCGTGGCGCCCTTAAAAATCATGCTGTTGGCGATCAGATTAACCTCACGCAAATCCGCCAGCCCGTCATAAAAGGTGGCGCTTGGCGATTGCTTAATGGCCAGTTGATCCACTTTTTCCACGGTAACGGGCGCGCGTAAAAAATCTTCTTCCACGCGTGAAGCGGAAACAACAACCGCGTCGGACATAAAACTTTCTTCTTTCAATGTGATCTCGAGTTTGGTTTCGGCCTGGGTGATTTCAATTGTTTTTGTGGTAAAACCGATCATGGCGATATTGATGTTAAAAGGCGGTTGCAGTTGTGTCTGCAATTTAAAATAGCCCTCCGCGTCGGTGGATGTGCCTATGAATTTACCTTCAACAACAATATTCGCGCCGGGCAGGGGATGACCCGATTCATCGGAAACCGTTCCCTGTATGACGGTTTCCGCCCAAAGGAACCCGGACATCAATAAAATAAGCAGGACCGCACGTCCCGTTGTAGCCATATACCTCATAAAACACCTCCTGAGTTATTGATATGGTATGGTCTGATGTGAAAAAAAGGCTGGAAATTGATCTAAGAATAAAGGTTATTTTCTTAATTGTCAAGATAAAAACGCCAAATAAAATAATGAATGCATTCGGTATTCGTGGAAAAAATAAGCCCGTGGCTATGCGATACTTAAATCCGGATAAATGCTTTTGGGTGAGGCAACCTGATTTACCCGTGATACAGGGTTTTATGTTCCTGGAAAACATATGGGATATGATTCAGGCCAACGGCTATAAGGATTTTATGACTATTCTGATGCTGGTCATCATCCTTGGTTCGTTTGCCGTTTATCTGTTTCAATACGTCCGCAGGACGATCCAAAAGGATAAAAGCGATATCGGGTGATGGAAGTCGGCGCCGTCAAAAATCCAATTCATACGCCCGGCCTTCTTCCGGTATCACCACCTCCCAACCCAGTGTCTGACGGATGTGATCGGCCATGGCCTCAACCGCGTCGGGTTCACCATGCACCAAAAAGGTTTTTTCCGGCGCCTTGTTAAAGGCCGACAACCATGCCAACATCTCCAGATAGTCCCCATGACCCGAATAGCCGCTAATTTCTTCTATATGGGCCTTAACCGGTACTTTGTTGCCGTGTATTTTGATATTTTTGCGACCTTCCAAAATCGCCCGGCCCCGGGTGCCTTCGGCCTGATAGCCTATAAACAAAACCGTGTTGCGTTTGTCGGGCAACCGTTCGGCGAGATGATGCAAAATACGACCGCCGGTAATCATGCCGCTGGCGGAAATGATAATCGCGTTCTTTTTGACCTTATTGATCTCCTTCGACTCTTCCACGCTGGCGCAAATTTTTAAATATTTGGGCTGGAAGATGGCTTCGCCGCGCATGTATTTTTTACGTGCTGCAAGATTCAGCTCGCTGATATGTTTGTTGTAGATATCCAAAGCGCGGATGGCCATGGGTGAATCGACAAAAATATCCAGCTCCGGTATTTTGCGGGCTTTTTCCAACAGACGGATGGTGTAGAGGAGGGTTTGCGTACGTCCCACGGAAAAGGCCGGAATAATCAGCACACCGCCGCGTTGCATGCTTTCGTTAATGATGCGGGTCAGGTAGCTGTCGGGATCGCTGTCCGGATGCAGTCGGTTGCCATAGGTGGCCTCCAGTATAAGGTAATCCACATTATAGACCTGTGTCGGATCGCGTAAAATCGGTCGTTGCGGATGGCCGAAATCGCCGCTGAACAGGATTTTTTTACTATGCGGCCCGTCCAGTCGTTTGATGTCCAAAAAAGCCGACCCCAGGATGTGTCCGGCGTTTTTGAATTTCAGCCGTACATCATCCTCAAGAAAAATTTCTTCGCCGTAATAATGGCCGCGTAACAGGGGGAACACTTTTTCCGCATCCCTGCCGGTGTAAAGGGGCAGGGCGGGCGTATGTTTGCTGAACTGTTTTTTATTGGCCCATCGGGCATCTTCTTCCTGTAAATGGGCGCTGTCCGGCAATAATATACGAACCAGATCCATGGTGGCGTGGGTGCCGTGAATGGTGTTGCCGTATCCCTGTTTAACCAGTCGTGGCAAATAACCGGTGTGGTCTATATGGGCGTGTGTCAGTAAAATCTTGTCTATTTCTGCCGGATCCACTGGAAAGGGTGCGCGGTTTTTAAGACGGTTGGCTTTTACCCCCTGGAATAAGCCGCAATCGATGAGATACTTTTTTCCTTCCAGTGTGAGTAAATGTCGCGAACCGGTAACCGTGCCCACGGCGCCTAAAAATTGGAGAGTCGTCATATTTGAACCTCATTGGTAGATTTGAGTGATGTAACCGGGGTTGGAAAAGTCATTTCAAAACAGGCGCCGCCTTCGGGGGCATTGAAAACATGTATCCGTCCTTTATGCGCTTCCACGATGCGCCTTACTATGGCCAGGCCCAAGCCGCTGCCGCCGCTTTTTCGCGATCGGTCTTTTTGCACTCTGTAAAAGCGTTCGAAAATATGCGGCTGATCCTCAGTGGGAATACCGGGCCCGTTGTCGCAAATACGTACTAAAACACGATTTTTTTCAGAAACGCCTTGAATGTAAATCGCACTACCATCGCCGCTGTACGCCGAGGCATTCTCCAGTAAATTGAAAAAGACCTGATATAATTTGTCCCGGTCTCCCTCAACGAATAAGTCCGATGGCAGATCGGCGTTGACATCTTGCTTGCGCAATTCATAAATGGGCCGTAATTCATTCATCACATCCCGGATAACCTGTTCAAGCGAAACACGGGTTATATGCCAGTTTTGACGTTCCTCGGTTTTGCTGAGCGTGGATAGATCCTTTAAAAGCCTGTTTAGCCTGCTTATGGCTTCTATATCGGTGATGATGCGTTTTTTGGTGTCGTCGTCGAGTTGCGGGTTGTTCAATTCGGCTTCCCAGTGGGTACGCATCATGGAAAGCGGGGTTTTAAGTTCATGTGTAATGTCCGAGATGAAAACCTGTTGAGCGCGGAAAGCCTGTTGCAGCCGTTCCAACAGGTTGTTCAGGGTTTGACTGAGCCGGCCCAATTCATCTTCGCCATGGACGATGGGCAGCCGTTCATCCATCCGTGTTTCGCTAATTTCCCGCGCTTTGCGGGTGATATCGCGAATGGGGCTTAAGACCCGGCGTGTAAGAAAATAGCCGCTGCCGCCGATGAGTAAAATGCCGATGATATTGGCCATGACAATCAAACGCAGCAGGCTGTCCAGTTCCGTTTGAACGCGTTGAATGGGCAGGGCGGCCTGTATGTAACCGATGGGACGTCCGTTGTAAGCCATGCGTCGTGTGATGGCGCGGAAGGTGATCCGACCGTCCTCGTCGGTGTGCAGCCAGGGCAGGGTTTTGGGCACATTCACACGCAGAGTGTAACCGGCCTGCGCTTCCTTGGGCACGGGAATTTTTAAGGGGATGTATTGCGTCATCGGGCTGGCATAAACAGGACGGCCCATGGCGTTATAGACCACCAGCCACAATTCCTTATAGCGGTTGGCGGATTCCAGGTGAAAGAGCAGTTCCTCAAATTCGCCTAAAAAAGGATTATAGCTTTCCTGGATGGTGTTGGCGAAAATCGCCAGATCATCATCGAGTGCTTCATATAAAACCAGACGCATGCCCCAATATAGCGCGCCGCTGAATAATATCATGATGGCCAGGGTGATGCTGCCGTACCACAGGGTGATTTTCGCGGATATTTTCATGTGGGTTCCTTAAGCATATAGCCCAGGCCGCGAACCGTTTGCACATAAGCGGCGGCGTCTCCGAGTTTTTTGCGCAGGTTTTTGATATGCACATCCACAAAATTGGTCATGGTAAACAAATCCATCTGATCGCCCCACACATGCTCGGCGATGGACAATCGCGACACCACGCGGTTCTTGTTATAAAAGAGGAATTCCAGGATGGCATACTCCTTGGGGGTCAGCATGACAGCCTGACCGTTAAAACGCGCCTGCCGGGCAGCCGTATCCAGTTCCAAAGCGCCTAATTGCATAACGGATGTGCTGACTTCGCTTTTTCGGCGCAGAAGCGAACGCACGCGGGCCAGCAGCTCGGGAACAGCAAAGGGTTTGGTCAGATAATCATCGGCGCCTTCATCCAGGCCGCGCACTTTATCTTCCACCTGACTGCGGGCGGTCAGCATGATCACGGGCACGTCCAGGCCTTCCCGGCGCAGGGTACGGATGATTTCAAAGCCGTCTTTGCCGGGCAGCATGACATCGAGAATGATCAGATCATATTCCTCGGTTAAGGCCTGCTCCAATCCATCCGTACCGTTATAGACGCACTCGGCTTTATAATTTTCATTAAGCAGAATACGCTGGATGTTTTGCGCCAGACTCTCTTCATCTTCCACAATTAATATTCGCATGTCATAAATATCCTGTTTTTAGGTATCCCGTGCAAATGACCCGGAATTATTAAAAAAGCGCCGCCACACCGGGTGACGACGCTTTTAAAACCCGGAGGGATGGGTTATTTTTCGGGTATGGTCAGAGCCACGAAGATGTTCGCCTCGCCACGGCGAATGAACAATAGGATGTTGTCGCCTTCTTCCACATCCCTGACCAGTTTATCCAAATCTTCCAAAGACTCAATGGCTTTACGGTTGAACTTCAGAATCATGTCACCCGGGCGTAAACCGCCTTCGTCGGCGACGCTTTCCGGCTCTACTTTTGTTATGACCACCCCTTTTTCCACTTCATCCAGATGATATTTCGAGGCCAGTTCATCGGTCAGATCGGCTGCCGTGAGTCCGAGTATATCATAGCTGCTGCGCCCCGAGCCGCTGCGCGTTATGGCATTGTTCAATTCACCGAGTTCCACAGTGATGGTTTTTTCATCACCATCGCGTAATATGGTCAGTTTCACTTTTTCGCCAGGGGAAGAACCGGCCACCCACGTGCTGAGTGTTACGGAATTATCCACGTCTTTGCCGTTGAATTTAAGGATAACGTCTTCCGCTTTAAGCCCAGCTTTTTCAGCGGGACTGTCTTTCTGTACACTGGTTATAATCACGCCACGCGGTTTTTCCAGGCCAAGTGCCTTGGCCAGTTCCGGGCTGACAGACTGTATGTAAACCCCGAGCCAGCCGCGGGACACTTTGCCCTGGGTTAGCAAATCCTGCATGACTTTATTAGCCAGATTGATGGGTATGGCGAAGCCGATCCCCATGAAGCCCCCTGTTTTGGAGGCAATGGCGGCATTGATGCCGATCAATTCCCCATGCAGGTTAACCATGGCCCCGCCGGAGTTACCGGGATTGATCGCCGCGTCGGTTTGAATAAAATCCTCATAGCGATTCAGACCCACGCCGGAACGCCCCTTGGCGCTGATAATTCCCGCCGTAACGGTATGATCGAGACCCGGGGATAAGGGAGAACCGATAGCCAGCACCCACTGACCGACCCGCGCTTTATCGGAATCGCCGATTTTAATCGCTTTCAGGTCATCGGCCTCAATTTTGATTACGGCCAGGTCGGTTTGTTTGTCCGTGCCTTTTACCGTGGCTTCATACTCCGTGCCGTCCAGTAGTCGAACTTTGATTTTATCGGCGCCTTCCACCACATGGTTGTTGGTCAGGATAAGGCCGTCCTTGCTGACAATCACGCCGGAACCCAGTCCCTGTTGTTTAAAACTTCTCGGCGACTGCGGTTGTTGCGGCATATTGAAAAAGCGGCGAAAGAAATCATCGTTACCGAAAAATTGGGGAAATGGGCGGTTGATGCCGCGTACGGTTGTTTCCGTGAATATGGTGACCACCGACGGGTTGACCTGCGCCGCCACCCGGGCAAAAGCGTTACTAAGCTGTTCGGCCACGTCTATATCCTGACCGCTCACCGGTTGTAATGCGGCCTGGGTTTCGCTTAAATCATCAGCATGGCTTTCACGGGTTACTTTAAAACCGGCGGCCAGTCCCAGACCGATCACCACGCCTAACACAATAAACATCCAGCGATAATGTTTAATTCTTTCCGTATTCATATGGCACCTCCTTTGAAAAGGGTTTTTCTAAATGTTTCACGGTAAGTATAAAATTCCTGCATGAAGCTAATATGAAGATTAAACATCATTTTCGTGGTGGAGATCATTAAAGCGGATTCATGAACGGATGTGTGGTGAATTATCCCGTGGGCCGGGATTATTATTGATGAGTAAAAATTATATCGTTTTTCCATTGATTAGGCTTGCATCTTAAGGTTGAATATACAAATTTTGCCGCTGTTTCAATTCAAATAAAAATCATGACATTATCCCATCTCAATGAACATACCGGCCATGTGGAAACCCTTTCACACTCCTGTCCCTTTCCAGACGATCCGTTGGCCGCTTTCGAACGCCTGACGGAGAAAAGCCCGTATGGCGTTTTGTTGGAATCCGCCGAAATCAGCAGTAAACATGCCGAAAAAAGCCTGTTGGTGATTGATGCCGCCCTGCGTCTGGTTTGTTGGGGCCATCAGGTGCGCGTGGAAGCGCTGACACCAAACGGCGTTTCTCTTTTGGAACTGTTTGAAAAAGAACCGGAAGCGCAAAGGGACGGCCGGACGGTCGTTTTACATTATGCGTCACCCACCGGCCCGATGGACGAAATCAGCCGTTTAAAAGCCGCATCGCCCTTCGATGCCTTGCGGGTAATTTTGAAAAAAATAAAAGCGCTCCGGGACGAAAAAAATGCAGTTTTTCTGGCCGGGGTCATCGCTTACGATTATCTGGAAACCTTTGAAAAACTACCCGGGGTGCAAACCGGCGCCAACAACTGTCCGGATTATCTGTTTTACCTGGCCGAAACATTGATGGAGATCGACCATAAAAAGAGTAACGCCCGTTTGATCGGAGCCGTCTTTTCCGGTAAAAATGTGCAACAGGCCTATTTTTCTGTTTCACAAAGATTGGAAAGTTTAAGCGCGGCGGTAAAGGACGCACGTCTAAGGAAAATATCCGCTCCGGAGATCGATGGGCCTGTTACCGTGGATGTGGATGATGCCCGATTCGGCACCTATGTGGAACGCATGCGGGCGCATATTAAAGCCGGTGATATTTATCAGGTGGTTCCGTCGCGTACGTTTCACATTCCGTGTCCCCACCCGATGGCCGCTTATGCACGACTTAAAAAGGATAATCCCAGTCCCTATATGTTTTACCTGAAAGATGCCGCATTCACCTTGTTCGGGGCCTCACCGGAATCCGCATTAAAATACGACGCGGCGACGGGGCAGGCGGAGCTGTATCCCATTGCGGGCACGCGGCGCCGGGGCATGGATGAGCACGGCGTCCCGGACCCCGATTTGGACGGTCGTATTGAGCTGAATTTGCGCAACGATGAAAAGGAAAAGGCGGAACATATTATGCTGGTGGACCTGGCGCGCAACGATATGGCCCGCATTGCCAGGCCCAATACGCGTTATGTGGCCGATTTGATGCGTGTGGATCGTTATTCCCATGTGATGCACCTTGTGTCGCGTGTTGTGGGCCAACTACGTGAGGATTTGGACGCTCTGCACGCTTATCAGGCATGTATGAATATGGGCACGCTGACCGGTGCGCCGAAAATCCGGGCGGCGGAACTGATACGTGAAGTGGAAGGCGTGCGGCGCGGCAGCTATGGCGGCGCGGTGGGTTATCTGACGGGAACAGGAGACATGGATACCTGTATCGTGATTCGTTCGGCTTTTGTGCGTGACGGGATGGCCCATATACAGGCCGGCGCCGGCGTGGTACTCGATTCCGATCCCCAAGCCGAAGCGGATGAAACCCGTGGCAAAGCGCAGGCCGTTATTAATGCCATACGAAAGGCGCATCATGAACAGACATAACCGGCACACCATCGTATTGCTCGATAATCTCGATTCGTTTACCTATAATCTGGTGGATGAGTTTTATAAAATGGATTATGATGTCCGCGTGTATCGCAATACGTTGCCCGCCACGTACATTTGCGAACAGATGGACGCTCTAAGCGGATCAGTGCTCCTGGTGTTGTCACCCGGACCCGGCGTACCCTCCGGGGCGGGTTGCATGCCCGAGATGATTAAGAAAACAGCCGGACGCTATCCCATTTTGGGTATTTGCCTCGGGCATCAGGCTTTGGTGGAACATTACGGCGGCACGGTTGTCTCGGCACCGGAAGTCATGCATGGCAAAAGTTCACTGATCACCCATGACGGCCAACGTATGTTCGCGAATCTTCCCAATCCGATGGCGGTGGGACGCTACCATTCCCTTGTGGCCGGTACGGTACGTGGCGGACTGACCGTTACAGCACATTATCAGGATATACCGATGGCCGTATGGCATGAGCAGGAAGCCGTTTTCGGCATGCAGTTCCACCCGGAATCCCTGCTCACCACATACGGGGCGCGTCTGTTGCAACAAAGTATTTGTTATATGGAGAAACACGTTTATGCACACCCTGCTCGATAATCTGTATCGTGGCGAACATCTCGATTTTGAAGAGATTCGCGACCTGTTCCGTGAAATTGTACACGGTCGCGTGGACGATATTTCGCTCGCTTCGCTGTTAACGGCCCTTAAGATAAAAGGGGAACAGGCTCACGAAATTGCCGGCGCCGCGCAGGCTCTGCGCGATTCCGCCGCGGCTTTCCCAAGGCCGGATTATCCCTTTGCCGACTGCGTGGGTACCGGAGGCGACGGTCATCATACGATAAATATTTCCACCACCACGGCAATTGTGGCCGCGGCCATGGGACTAAAAATAGCCAAGCACGGTAACCGAAGCGTCAGTTCCAAATCCGGTTCCGCCGATGTGCTGCGCGCCCTGGGTGTACATCTTGATATGCATCCGCAAACCGCCCGGGCCTGTCTGGATGAACATAATCTCTGCTTTTTATTCGCTCCGCGTTATCATCCCGGTATCAAACACGCCATGAATGTCCGTACCACTCTTAAAACGCGTACCATCTTCAATATCCTCGGCCCGTTGGTTAATCCGGCCTTTCCGGATATTTTTCTGGCGGGGGTTTACAGCCCGGCGCTCTTAAAGCCCTATGCCGAAGCGCTTCAACTGCTCGGGGTACGTAAAGCCTGGGTGGTGCATGGCGCCGGTCTCGATGAAATCGGTCTGCATGGCGGCAACAGCATTTTTGAAATCGACGGAGAAAATCTTGTGGAGAAAACACTAACGGCGGAAGATTTTGGCTTGCCCGTCGTGCCCATTCAGGACATTCAGGGTGGCGCACCGGAGCGCAACGCCGCATTGATTGCCGATCTACTGCGGGGGAATGGCACCGAAGCGCATAACGCCGTTTTAGCGGCCAATGTGGCGGCCCTGTTGTGTTTGTTTGAAAAGGAAAGTGATTTGAAACAGGCGGCCGCCCGGGCCATGGATTTCATTAAAAGCGGCGCGGCTTATCCGGCCTTTAAAGCTTTTGCGGAAGCGACACATGACTGATATACTTTCGGAAATCGTTCAGCGAAAAAAACACGATGTGCACAATCTTAAAAAAGCCCATCCCGCGGAACAGTTTCAAAACCGTTTACAACCGTCGGATCGTGATTTTAAAAAGGCTCTGAAAAAAGACGGCCCGGCTTATATCATGGAAATCAAGAAGGCGTCGCCCTCGCGTGGTGTGTTACGCGCGGATTTTGACCTGGATGCGATTTGCAATGTTTACGGCCGTTACGCCGATGCGGTTTCCGTTTTGACCGATGGCCCTTATTTTCAGGGCAGTTTTGAATATCTGCGCGCCGCACGGTCCAAACTTACCCGGCCGTTGCTATGCAAGGATTTTATTATAGACCCCTGGCAGGTGCTTTGGGCGCGGTGGCACGGCGCCGATGCCATTTTGCTTATGTTAAGCGTCCTGGACGACGCCACCTGGCACACGCTGGCCACGGTGGCCCGGCAATGGGGCATGGATGTGTTGACGGAAACCCATGATTCCGTTGAAATGGAACGGGCTTTGCGCCTCAACGCGGATATCATCGGTATCAATAATCGTAATCTCAAGGATTTAAGCATAGACACCGACACCACCCTGAAGCTGGCGCCCCGGGCGGGGGGACACGCCGTTCTGGTTGCGGAATCGGGTTTGTTCACGCGGAGCGATGTGGCACGTTTACAAAATGCCGCATCGGCTTTTCTTGTGGGCAGCGCCCTGATGGCTGATCCGCAATTGGAAAGGGCGGTACGGCGACTGATTTTTGGCGCGGTTAAGGTGTGCGGTTTAACACGGTCGGAGGATGCGCAAACCGCCTGGCGGGCCGGCGCTCTTTATGGCGGGATGATTTTCGCCGAACAATCCCCACGCTGCATCGATGAGAAGAACGCCGAACGTTTAATGCAATCGTCACCCTTGGATTGGGTGGGCGTTTTTGTGGACGCGCCGCCGGAAACAGTTGCCCGAAAAGCCGGTCGATTGGGACTGCACGCCGTGCAATTGCATGGTTCCGAGTCGGGAAGCTATCTGCGTGACTTAAGAGAACGCCTGCCGGAAAAGTGTGCCATCTGGAAAGCCTTGCCTGTTGATGATCGCCTGCCACCCGAACCGGAGGGGCCCATTGACCGCCTGGTGCTGGATACGCGGACGGCAGACGCATTTGGCGGCAGTGGCGTGGCGTTTGACTGGAACGATTTACAAAATACTTTCTATAAACGCCCCGTTATGCTGGCCGGCGGCCTGAATCCCGACAACATCACCCGCGCGCTTACCCTGCCGGTTGCCGGGTTCGATGTAAATTCAGGCGTGGAAAGCCGTCCCGGCATAAAGGATGCCCGTAAAATTAACGAACTGTTTGATGTGCTACGAAAGGGCCGGTCATGAATCGGGATAAAAAACGCTATTTCGGCGCCTACGGCGGAATGTTTGTACCGGAACTGCTGATGCCCGCGCTGCGTCAATTGGAAGAGGTTTTCTTCGAAGCCCAAAAAGACGCGGCTTTTCAAAAAGAATTCCAGGATTTACTCACCGAATATGCCGGCCGGCCCACGGCGCTGACCCGTTGCCGGAATCTCGTGGAAAACCCCCGTGTGACTATCTATTTAAAACGGGAAGATTTGTTGCACGGCGGCGCCCATAAAACCAATCAGGTACTGGGCCAGGCGCTTCTCGCCCTGCGAATGGGTAA
This sequence comes from Calditrichota bacterium, assembly GCA_003696775.1. Lineage (GTDB taxonomy): Bacteria > Calditrichota > Calditrichia > Calditrichales > J004 > J004. The sequence continues at coordinate 39,276 of RFFS01000159.1, read as the reverse complement.
AAAGGAGATCATCGCCGAGACGGGCGCGGGCCAGCATGGCACGGCCACGGCACTGGCCTGCGCGTTGCTGGGCCTGAAGGCGCGCATTTACATGGGACGCAAGGATATGGAACGTCAGCAGCCCAATGTGTTTCGCATGCGTCTGATGGGCGCGGAAGTGATCCCGGTGGACAGCGGCAGCGGTACCTTAAAAGATGCCGTTAATGAAGCCCTGCGTGATTGGTCCGCAAGTTACATGGAAAGTCATTATCTCCTGGGTACCGCCGCCGGGCCCCATCCTTATCCCACCATGGTGCGGGAATTCCAACGGATCATCGGCCGGGAAACACGTCGGCAAATTCTGGAAAGGGAAGGGCGCCTGCCCGATCATGTGGTGGCCTGTGTGGGCGGTGGTTCCAACGCCATTGGTATGTTTGCCGATTTTCTGAGAGATGAAACGGTGCAACTGACCGGTGTGGAACCGGCGGGAAAAGGCTTAAACAGCGGCCATCACGGCGCCGCCATTCACCAGGGCGATAAGGGGATTTTACACGGCGCTTACAGTTATGTGATGCAGGGCCCCGACGGTCAGATCGAAGAATCCTATTCCATTTCCGCCGGTCTAGATTATCCGGCTGTAGGGCCGGAACATGCCTGGTTGCATGACAGCGGACGCGCGCGTTATGCCGCCGCCACGGATGAAGAAGCGCTGGCCGCCTTTAAGCTGTTGTGTAGCAAAGAAGGTATTATCCCGGCGTTGGAATCTTCCCATGCTCTGGCTTACGCCCTCAAGCTGGCGGCGGAAAGTAAGCATGAGACCCTGATTGTGGTCAATCTTTCCGGTCGCGGTGATAAAGACCTGGAACTGGTCAACCGTATCTTGGAGGAGAAAAGCGATGCGTGAGCGTTACGCCAACATGTTTAAACGTCTGGAAGCAAAAAATGAAGGCGCCTTCATTCCCTTTGTAACTCTGGGCGATCCCGATCCGGAGACTTCGTTGACCATCATCCGCACGCTGGTGGAAAACGGCGCCGACGCTCTGGAACTGGGCTTTCCCTTTTCCGATCCCATCGCGGACGGGCCCACCATTCAAAAAGCTTCCTTGCGCGCGTTGCAGGCCGGGATGACGGTGGAAGCCTGCTTCCGGCTCATAACCGACGTTCGGGCAAGTTATCCCGAGTTGCCCGTCGGATTGCTGTTGTACGCCAATCTGGTGGTGCATCAGGGCGTGGAAGCCTTTTATGCCCGGGCGGAGCAGGCCGGTGTGGATGCCATATTACTCGCCGATGTGCCTTTACTGGAAGCGGATTTGGTGGAAGCCGCCGCGCAATCCTGCCGTATCGCTCCGGTTTATATTGCCGCGCCGCAAGCCGGGCAGGATATATTGCGGGAAATCGCCCGGCGTGGAAGCGGTTATACCTACCTGCTCAGCCGTGGCGGGGTTACCGGCACGGAAACTTCCGCCGGTGTTCCAACCGGGGATATCATTCGACAATTGGAAGCATACGGCGCGCCCCCCGCTGTGCTGGGTTTTGGCATCTCCCGTCCCGAACATGTGCGTGACGCGCTCCGTCACGGAGCTAAAGGCGTTTTTTGCGGCTCGGCCATCGTGCGAATTATCGAGGAAAATGTAAACCGAACCTCCCGGCTTACGGAAAAACTGGCCGCTTATGTACGGGCGATGAAAGCCGCCACCCGCCCCCTGGACGGATAATCCGGCCGTTCTTCCTGTTTGAAAATTATATGCTTATTTTGATTTATTGCCCTGGATGACGGGCGATTTTACTTTTTCAATATTCAAGTGATACTTGAGATTCTAATTCTCGTGTTAAATCAAATAAATTTTTAAAAATCGGAAGTTTCCCTTTAAATGTAGCCTTGTGATCGCCCAATAAAAAATGAGGCTTTTGGTATTGAATCGCCAGTTCAATCTCGCTTTGTGTGCCGGCGCCTCCGGGCAGGCCAATGATTAAAGTACTGCTTAAAATGTTGATGGCATTGCGCGATGTTATGGCACAGCCCTTTTCGCCGGAATCGGGCAGGTGCGTGTAAATCGGCAATTCCACAAACGGATTGGGATAGCCGTCGGGAAGGTGCCAAATGCGTCCGGTCAGTTGGCCCGGTATAATGCCAATGGACAATCCGGCGCGTTCCCTTACCGAGACAAAGCCTTTGGCCACGGTGCGCATCACACCTTGACCGCCACCCGTTAAAAGGTGGTATCCCTGTCGGGCTATCCAGCGGCCCAGGGGCAGGCTTAACGCTTCATGAGATGTTTTACCGGAGCCCATTACGCCGATAACAGGCCGCTTATCGGACAAAAAATCATATTCGGTTACTTGCATGGTAAAAAGCGGATGGTACTTTCGATTTCATCCAATACGTTTTTAAGTTCTTTCAGGGTCGTTGTAATATATTCTTCCGTTGTACGGCTGTCCAGGGAAAAACGCACCGAACAATGGGCTTCTTCCTCGGTGCGGCCCATGGCCATTAGAACATGCGTCGGCTTGGGCGAACCCGACTTACAGGCCGAGCCGGAAGAAAAAGAGATACCGTGTTGATCCATGGCCACCACAAGACTTTCACCGCGTAAACCGGGAAGAGTCAGATTGAGCGTATTGGGCAAACGCCCCGTGCGTGGTCCGTTCAATCGGGCCTGGGGCAGGAGCCCGGTAATGCCTTCGTGCAGTCGGTCGCGAAGAGCTGCTAAATTTTGTGTGGTTTTAAGCGCCTCCGGGGCCAGTTCCGCCGCTTTGCCCATGCCCACAATGGCCGGCACATTTTCCGTTCCGGCCCGAAGGCCGCTCTCCTGTTTACCGCCGTGTACCAGCGGTTCCAGTGTGACGCCTTTGCGCACATACAACGCGCCCACACCCTTTGGGCCGTGGAATTTATGGCCGGACAAGGACAGCATATCTACTCCCAAATCTTCAACGTCGATTGGGATTTTACCCGCGGCCTGCACAGCGTCGGTGTGAAACAGAATCTGACGTTCACGGGTCAGGGCCGCCAGTTCTTTTATGGGCTGAATCGTACCGGTTTCATTATTGGCCATCATGATGGAAACGAGGATGGTATCGTCCCGCAGGGCTTTTTTCAGAGTATCCGGCTCCACAAGGCCGTCTTCATTTACCGGGAGATAAGTAATCTCGAATCCTTGTCGTTCCAGAAAAACCGCACTTTGTAAAACAGCCGGATGTTCGATGGCGCTGGTGATGATATGCCGCCCTTTGTGGCGCAGGGCAAAAGCCGTCCCTTTCAGGGCCAGGTTATCCGCTTCGCTGCCGCCGCCCGTGAAAATGATTCGCCGTGGTCGGGCATGGATCAGGCCGGCCACCTGGCGACGTGCTTTTTCCAACGCTTCCCGTGCATCCCGCCCCACGCCATGAATACTGGATGGATTGCCGTAAAGATTTTCGAGAAAAGGCTGCATGGCTTCCTTAACGCGTGGATCAACCGCCGTGGTGGCGTTATTGTCGAGATATATCCGATGCTTTTTGGGAGCGCTGCCGTTACCGTTGAGCGTTATGGGCACGCCGCAAACATTTTCCGCGCGGCTTAGGTGGGAGCGCACCCGGGCGTCACCGTCTTCAATTTTAATGACATCGCAAAGCAGAGCTTTATAAACCGGAAAACCGGAAATTTCATCATAATTGCTCAGATCGGTCAGTTCATTCACATTCCATTCCCGCCAGGCTTTGGGGCCTACCGGCGTGCCGCCGCCCATATTGGCCTCGATGGCGCCACGTACAATATCATCCGTGACCCGCGCCCGGAAAGGTACGGCGCCACGCGGGGTACGTACTTCCACCAAATCGCCGAGACGTATGCCGCGCGCTTCCGCATCTTCCCGGTTGATTTCCACCGTGGGTTCCGGGTTATCCTTGTTCAGCCCTTTTATGCCGTGGTGTTGCGAGCGGAAATCCGTGTGTGGCCGCGCGCCGGAATTAAACACCAGTGGGTAAGTCCCGGTAAGGTGGGGCGCCGACCGCGGCCCTTCCATGGGCTCGGTATATTTCGGTAACGGTTCGTATCCATATTCTTCGAGTTTGGTGGACCAAATTTCAAATTTACCGCTGGGTGTTTCGAAACCCGGTTGACCGTCGGCCCTTAAATGACCTTTTTCCCATTTTTTATATTCCATCATCGGGGTGGGTAGTTTAACCCAACCTCCGGCGGCACGGATATTTTCCAGCGTGTAACCGGAGCCTTCGAGCGCAAAACGGATAAGGGCTTCCTCGCTTTGTGGATAAAGAGAACCGTAACCGAGACGTTTCGCCAGTTCGGCCATGATCAGGTAATCGTTGCGTGCATCACCAACGGGTTCGATCAGTTTTTCGCGTAAACGGAAAATGGGTCCATAGACCATGTAGGAGTCGATCTCGAACATGGTGGTGGCCGGCAGAACGATATCCGCGTAAGCCGCGTCCGCCGTCATTTGCCGGTCGATGGTAACCATGAAGTCCAGTTTGTCAAGCGTTTCGCGCCACAGGGAGGTTTGCGGCCAGGATGTGAGCAGGGAGGCGCCGTGTACAATCAATCCGCGAATGGGATAGGGATCGCCGTGTAACACGGCATCCACCAGACCCGAGGCATGCGACTCGCCGCGGTAGGCGCTGTATAGAGGAAATTTATCCCGCGCCGCGGCCCGCGACAGATCGGGATTTTCCTGATTACAGGAACGATTGATCGGGAAATGCTGCCCGTTCATGGCCAGGCCGATGCCACCGGCGGTGTCCAGATGGCCGCTTATGGCAAACAGAGTCAACACGGCACGGATGGCCTGAATGCCGCTGTTGGAATATTCCAGCCCGGTGTACATCACCGGCGCCGCGCCGGTGGCTTTGGCAATTCGGCGCGCCAGTTCACGGATTTTTGCCGCTGGTACACCGGTGATCTTTTCCGCTGTTTCGGGGCGGAAGTGCTGTGTATAAACGACCAGTTCATCAAAGCCAAGCGTCCAGTTCTCCACAAAAGATTCGTCGTACAAATCCTCGTCAATAAGCACCTCGATAAGAGATAGGGCCAGCGCGCCGTCGGTGCCGGGACGGATGGGTATCCACTCGGCGCCGGTACGTTGAACGGTTTCCGTGCGCCGGGGATCGATGACCACTATATCGCAGCCCCGTGCGGCGGCGGCTTCCAGTCGGTACATGTCAAGGGGCGGGGAATCGGTGGCCGGATTGGCGCCCCACACAACCAACATCTCGGCGTTTTCCATATCGGTAAACATATTGATCAGCATGCGTCCCAGGGTTACATCCGGCGCGATCATGGCAAAGGAGACATAACACAAGGCGCCAACACCCATGGTGTTCGGTGAACCGAAAGGAAACAGCACATTGGAAGCGGAAGAAACCGCCACGCCTTTGGGTTGAAACATATCACATAAGGAAAGCTCGAACGCGCCGCGCCCCGTGTAAACGGAAACCGCCTCGGGTCCGGACTCTTCCTTTATTTTATTGAGTTGTTCGACAATGATGTCATACGCTTCATCCCAACTTATGCGTTCAAATTCATGATGCCCTTTGGGCCCCACGCGTTTCATGGGGTATTTCAATCGATGTTCGGAATAGATGATTTCCGGCGCGTGTTCACCACGCCGGCATATCATCCCAAGCGGGTGCGTGGTATCCGCACGGATGTCGGTGAGTCGGCCGTCGGTGATTTCCGCTTCAATCCAGCATCCGGCGGGACATATACCGCAAATGCCCGGTTTCCAGTTTTTAATTTGATCAGACAAGGCTGCTCCTGTGGGTTTGGAAGTGATTTTTACTGATTGAAAATATAGCGTACGCAGACGATATAATTCGTAAAAAAATATAACACATTATGATCACAAAATATTCTTTTTTGAAAACGGGGATTTGTATTGTCAAAAATTTTGTGTAAAAAAGCAAAGAGATGAAACAGCCCTTATCCTTTCTAACTTGTGGCAACAACAAACAAAAGCGAAAGATAAGTCAAACGGGGCAAGCAAGATGCAGGATCCCTAAAAGTTATACCTGATGATTTGCAATGCGTGACGATGTAATAAATCTGTTAAAACAGCTTTCTGGCTCATTTGTCAAACAACATTTTTTTTAACAAACGGTCGAGCATGCGATCCGACAGAAAATAATAGGGGATACGCCAGTTGCGCCAGGCGTGACGCACAAATGTGTAACGGCTGCGCGGTCGCTTTTTATGGGCGATGCACAGAATATGCCGCGCCAGCTTATCGGCATTCAAGCCACTTTCGGCATTGCGCAACATCATCTTTTGAATCCGGCGTAACAGGGTGTCCCACGGCGGTAGGTCGTATTCAGACGGGATGGTTGTCGCCGATTCCTTTTCCCAAATGGGTGTTTTAACGGAGCCGGGCGCGATGAGCACCACATCCACGCCCAAAGCCAGGCATTCACGTCTCAGGGATTGCGATGCGCCTTCCAGGGCATGTTTGGAAGCCACATACGGAGCCAGAAAGGGATAAGCAAGACGGCCGGAAACCGATGAGATATTAAAAATACGTCCGTTTCCTTGTTGCAGCAAAGGTAAAAAGGCGCGGGTCACCGTCATCACACCGAACAGGTTCACCTCAAATTGCCTCCGCCAGGCTTCGGTAGGGATAAGCGCCGCCGGGCCGCTGACGGCGATGCCGGCGTTATTGATTAACAAAGCCAACGCCCCGTCACAGCGGGCGGCCGTTTCCTTTGCCGCGGCTTGTATGGCGCTTTCATCGGTGACATCCATTATGGTAGGGAAGACATTGTTCGGAAAGGCGCGGCGCACGGCATCGGCATCTTCCGGGTTGCGCACGCTGCCGTGCACCATCCATCCGGCGCCTTGAAAGGCGCGAACCAACTCCCGTCCGATTCCGCTGGATATGCCGGTTATAAACACATGCTTCATTTTATCCGCCCGGTTTTATTTCACTCATTTACCGCCACCGTCGTGTTTTCGGATGTTTGAAAATAGCGGCTGACCTTTTCCGACCAACCGGTCAGGATATCGTACATCACGGGAACGATTACCAAAGTCAATGCCGTGGCAAATAATAGCCCGAAAATCACCGCCACGCCCATGTTGCCCCACCATTGCGAACTTTCGGCGCCGATTTCAATCACATTGTGAAAATCCAGCTTAAGCAGTCCGATAAAGTCGATATTCAGGCCAATGGTCAGGGGAACCAGTCCTAAAATGGTGGTGATCGCCGTTAATAAAACCGGGCGCATCCGTGTTTTGCCGGCGCGAATAATCGCTTCCGTTTTATTCATGCCCCGTTCGCGTAATTTCTGGATATAGTCAATTAAAACGATGGCATTGTTAACCACCACGCCGGCCAGCGATATAATACCGATACCGGTCATGATGATGCCAAAGGGTTTGCCGGTCACCAGCAATCCGAAGAAAACCCCGAAAAAGGACAACACCACGGAAATCATAATGGTAACGGGCAGAATAACGGAATTGAATTCCGATACAAGGATAAAAAAGATCAGAAACAGGGCAATTATAAAGGCACGTGATAAAAAGGCCTTGGCTTTTTCCTGTTCCACATCCTGTCCGCCGTAATAGATATTGTAACCCGGCGGCGGTGTGTAGCCTTCCAGCGCCTGTTTTACATCGGCCAGAACCTCGGCCGAATTACGCCCAAAGGCATCGGCGCTGACCGTTACCACGCGATCACGGTCGTTGTGATTCACGCGCGTCAATCCAGAGGCCAGCTCCACGCGGGCAAAATTGGCCAGCGGATACATGGTTCCCTTGTTAAAAATGTTGATGTGCATCAAATCGTTGATGTTGTTGCGATAGGGTTCGGCAAAACGCACGGTGATATCATAATCATCCGTGCCCATGCGAAAGGACGATGTCTTGCTGCCGTTGATTGCCGTTCGGATCGCCCGGGCGATTTTGGATGTGTTCAATCCGAATAAGGCGGCTTTCTCCCGGTCGATGCGAATACGCAACTCCGGTTTGCCCACTTCGTAATTGTCTTTAAGCTTCACCAGCCCGGGAATATGACGAATCTTTTTTTGGATATCCCCGGAAATGGCATCCAGAACGCTGAAATCCTCGCCTTTGATATTGATCTCCACCGCCTTTCCTGTCGGCGGGCCGTCCTGTTGCTTGACCACATCCACTTGCGCGCCGGGGATGTTTTTTACTTCCGATGCGACTTGCTTTAGGGTGATAAAGGAATTCTGATGACGTTCGGGACGCTCCACAAATTCTATGGTCACCTGAGCCTTGTGCGGGGTGCTGGCCTTGCCGCCGGAAAAATCGGACATATTGGTTTGATGACCCACATCGGTTACAAAATATTTCATATCCTGTGTGTCTTGGATTCTCTTTTCCACTTCCCGAGCCACTTCATCCGTAGCCGCCAACCGCGTACCGTTGGGCATGTCGATTTTAACCCAGGCCTGTTTGGGTTCCAGATCGGGGAAGAATTCAATGCCATGATTCCCGATACCAAACACAAATATCATCAGGATATAGGCGATGAAGGTTAGCCCCATTACCCGTCCTTTATGCTGCAAAGCCCAGTTCATGGTACGTTCGTAGCGGGGCAAAAGGGCGTCCAGCAAACGAGAACCGGCCAGTTGATCCATCTTGGTGTCTTTTTTAAGAAAACGCGCCGCCAAAACCGGATTAAAAACCAGTCCAACCACCAGTGAGGCGGTTAGGGTTATGATCAGAGTAACCGGTAAATAACTCATAAATTCACCGATCACACCCGGCCAAAACACCATGGGGCTGAAAGCAGCCAGCGTGGTAGCGGTGGAAGTTATAACCGCAACGCCTACTTCTTTGGTGCCTTCGTATGCGGCTGTGCGCAGCGGTTTGCCTTCTTCATGATGCCGATAAATGTTTTCGATGATCACAATGGCGTTATCCACCAACATGCCGAGCGCGAGGATCAGGCTGAACAAGACAATCATATTCAGCGTATAGCCCTGGGCATCGATTACAATAAAAGAGAGCAGCATGGAAAGCGGGATGGATATACCCACCAGAAACCCGTTACGCGCGCCCATGAAAAAATACAGCACAAGCACAACGAGAATTAACCCGGATATGATGTTATTTTCCAGATCGTTGACCATACGCCGGATATCTTTAGACTGATCGTTGCTGATCACGTACTCCACGCCGGCGGGGAAGCGTGGTGCTTCTTCGTTGAGTATTTTTTTAACGGCATCGGAAATATTAATGATATTTTCACCGCTGCGTTTAAGGATGGAAAGGGTGACCGTTGGCTTTTTGTTCAGACGGGCGTGGCTGGTTTCATCCTTAAAACCGAAATAGACCTCTGCCAGGTCGTCCAGATAAACAGGGCGCCCCTCTTTTTGTTTTACGACGATCTTATTCATCTCTTCCACGGATTTAAACTCACCGGGAATGCGCACGGAAAAACGCAAGCGCCCGCCTTCGATGGAACCGCCGGGCATGGTCAGGTTTTCATTGCGGATCGCCTTGGTAACATCTTCTATGCCGAGATTGTAATACGCAAGCCGGTTCGGGTTCAGATCGACGCGCACTTCATGTTCCAGACCGCCGCTCAACTTAACTTCCAGCACACCGGGAATTTGTTCAAAGGCGTCCTGCAGGTCTTCAGCCACTTTTTTCAAACGCACCAGAGATTGGTTGCCCACAATGCTGACCAGCATAATGGGAATATTCTCAAAATTAACTTCCTGTACAATGGGTTCATCCACATCCGATGGTAAATCCGGTTTGGCCTGATCCACTTTTTCACGCACTTTGCGCACCGCTTCATCGATATCCATATCCGATTCGAATTTGGCGGTTATGTTGGTGTAACCCTCGAGATTGGTGGATTTTAGCTCATTAATTTTGGTGATTTCCTTAAGCTTTTTTTCAATGGGATTGGCAATCAGGGTTTCCATATCTTCGGGCGAAACACCCACGTAAGGAACAGAAACGATTACCATCGGCTGTTTGATGGAAGGAAAAGATTCCACAGGCAAGCCACTGTAGGAAACAAGCCCGGAAAGGGTAATTATGACCAGTAATACAAAAATGCTGGTTTTATAAGCAAGGCTGATTTTGGTAATTTTCATAAAATCATTCCGTTTCGTCAATTATAACGTGCACACTGTCGCCATCGGAAACCTGGCGTTGACCGGCAATAATCAGCCGATCACCGGCATTGATGCCCGCAACCAGGGCCGAATCCCCGCTGATGGCGTTTAATGTTACCGCATGTTTGCGGGCTATATTCTGATCCTCCATAAAAACAAAACGGCCCTTTTCGGATTCGATGATGGCATCGAGCGGAATTACGGTACCATTTTCAGTACGCTGTTTGACAATTTGCATATTGGCCACCATTTGTGGCGAGAGCGGAAGCTTCACGGAGGGGGGCAGGGTCAGCTCCACATCAAACGTACGGTTTTTGGGGTTGATGCTCCGGGCGACATACGTGATGGTGGCCGTGACCTGTTTGTCGGGCCAGGCGTCAAAGCGGACAACCGCCTTGCTGCCCGGTGTGATATAAGGGTAATAACGTTCCGGCACACCCGCGGTTACGTGCATCTCGGAAAGGTCCACCACTTCAAAAAGCGGTGTGCCCGGGCCGACCCAGGCGCCCTTATCCACATAACGGTTATTGATCACACCCGGAACGGGAGCAACGGGTTTGAGATGCGTGGCGCGGGTATGCGCGATGTCGTAAGCGGCTGCCGCGCGCTCCCGGGCCAAACGGGCGCGTTGGTAATCATTGTGGGAAAGCGCTTTTTGCTCATACATAATCCGCGCACTTTCTGCTTCCAGTTCCGCTTGTTTTAATGCCGCTTTGGCGTCCCTTTCCGCGGCCAGTAAAACCGGATTATCCAGTTCCAGTAAAGGTGCACCCGCCTCGACTTTTTGTCCTTTTTTTACAAAAAATGTTTTGACGGTACCGCTTTCTTCGGCCACCACATTAATCTGACTCCGGGCCTTAACCACTCCGGTGATGTGGATGTGCTCTTCAAACGGGCGCGGTTCCACCGGGTGCACACGGACGGAAATATGCGTCGTGGCCTGCCGTGTGGCCCCGGCCTGGCTCTGTCCGCATTGCCATAGGCCACTCGCGCTTACAATCAAAATCAGAATGGAAAAATACGATTTCATGAATGCTCCTGCATCTTAGTTTGGGTTTGTGTATCCATGTACGATCCGGTAACCAATCGCCATTTTAACAATGCTTTATGATAAGTAAACAAGGCGTTTAACCGTGCGATCCGGGCCTGATCCCAAACGATTCGCGCGTCCTTTAATTCCAGTTGGGTCACATGACCGGCCTGGCTTTGGGCGTTGGCCAGTTCATAGGCGCGCCTGGCCGCGGTCACCGCCCGCTCCGCGCTTTTGATTTGTTTGAAGGACTCTTCCAGACTTAAATGCACATTTTCCAGTTCCGTGGCGATCTGGTCTTGCAACCGAGCCACCTGAATATGCGTTTTAGCCGCGTCCACACGGGCTTTTTGAACCTGGGCACTGGTGTAGCCACCGGAAAACAACGGTATATGCAGGCTGACGCCCAACACATAATTGTCATAATCGTTTTCCAGTTTAAAGGCATCGGATCGTCCGGAATAGGTATAGGTGAGCTGGCCGCTCAGGTCCGGTAAATGATTGGCAAATTCCAAATCTACATTCTTATCGCGCATCCGCGCTTCCAAAAGACGGGCCTGAAAATCGGGACGTTTTTGCAACGCGCTTTCCAAGGGTACTTTTGCGGGCAGCACATCGGGCAGGTCTAAACGGCCTTGTACTTCCAGACTGTCGTTTACGGGAATGTTCAGCATGTTTTTCAGGCTGTTTAAGGCCAGCTCATAGCCGTTACGCGCGGCCAATGCTTCCGGAATAGCGGAACGCCAGCGCACTTCCGCCTGTAACAGGGCCAACTCACTGCGGACTCCGGATTCAAACTGTATTTTGGTGCGTTGATAATTTTCCTTTGCCGCCGCTTCCGATTCCCGAGCCAGTTGGAAGATTTGACGGGCAATCCATGTTTGATAAAATGCTTCTTCCACCTTGATAAGAATTTGCTCCTTTTGATAGCGGAAAAGCGCCCGTACGTATTTTTCATAGTCATAGGCTATATCCAGAGCGGTGCCCACCTTGCCGAAACTGTATAAGGTCTGATTGAGCTGTGTGCGCAGGGAATATTCATTCTTAAAGGTGAAGGAAAAACGTGTGGGACCTGTCTGGCCGCCAAAACCGCCGTTAATGTAAATAAACTGATCGCTTAAGTTGCGGGTGTAATTGATATCCGTGGCGATATGAGGGAACACGGAAGACCATGCCTCGGTAACGCGGGCGTCGGCCAGTTGTAGATCGGCCCGGGCCAGCTTGAGTTCCTTGTTATCTTCCAATGCTTTTTGCAGGGCCTGTTCCAGGGTGAGCGGCCCGCCCTGTAACGGAAGCAGGCACATGAGTCCCAATGTAAAGATGATATGTGTTATTTTCATTGAGTTGTTCCTTGTAATCCTCGGATAAGAATGTCCAAAATACGGGTGAAGGTTTTGTATGCCTGTTTTTCGCCGTGACCGACAATCCATTCAACGGAAAGAAACCGCATCATGTTATTGATTGCCTGCAAAGTGATCGGGATATCGTTGATCGTCCATACCTGACGGGCGACACCACGTTCCAGGATCGGTTGCAGACGGCTGTTGAAGGCGCTATGTAACTCTTGTATCAGTTTTTGGCCATGCAGACCATGATCACAGACCGCTTCGGGTTTGTCGGTAATTTCCCGGCTTATGGTTACCAGGTTGTTAAAAATCAATTGAAAGAACAATCGCAATTGTTCCGTGGCGGATTGCTCCGGCGTTAAACGGGCGTCTATTTTACGCAGCAATTGTTCCGCTTCTTCCATTAAAATTTCTCGGAAAAGCGCTTCCTTGGCACTGTAATAATAGTACAGGGTCGCCTTGGATACATGCATGGCGCAGGCGATGTCTTCCATATTGGTTTTTGCGTAGCCGTAATGGATAAACAGGCGACGGGCGGTGTTTTTGATACGCGCTTTCTTGTCGGATATGTGTCCGGCCATATTTTTGACTTTTAACTAATTTGGTCAGATTTAAAAAAAACAATATAATGTATAGGATTTTAAAATTCTATTAAAAATGAATTATTTTATAAAACGGGTTATGACCTGATGAACCGTTACCAGCATGGGCATTTGCTGTAACAGTCGCGCGAACCATTTGTTGTTCCGGGGTTGCGGATGAATGACGATAAGCGCCAGTGTTAAGAATACGGGTGTTAAAAGAGGCAGGGGCACCAATATAAAAACCATACCCAATGTAAATAATATCGTGGCGATCAATATGCGTAATAAAGTTTTCATGGCACCTCAATTTTTTACTGTATATATTGTCGTCACCGTAATATCGGGTATAATTTTAAAACCACAAAAGATGATATTTTTACCACATATTTCCGATGAGATATTTTAAATAAAAATCAAAACGGGGGCATCATGACACAACCGCGCTGCTCTGTTCCCAAAACGGGCATGGATTATTTCCTGGAAATAGCCGCCGGCTTGCTCATCATTAGTCTGTGGGGGCTGATCGCATTAAATTATAACCGGTTGCCCGATACGATTCCCGTGCATTTCTCTTTCGGTTTGCAACCGGACGCCTACGGAAGTAAGTCTTTGATTTGGACGATTCCTGTTGTCGGGACTTTACTGTTTTTAATGTTCACTATATTATCCCGTTATCCGCATACCTTTAATTATCCGGTCACCATAACGGAAGAAAACATTGAACGTATTTACCGTTTTGCCGTGCGTTTCGTGCGTGTATTAAATCTTTTACTGGCGTTATTGATGACAAGTCTGTTTTATCTTCAAATTTTCTTTACCCTGGGTAATACGGTTTACCCGTTTATGAGGATCATTGTTTGGGGGTGCGTTTTTTTGATTTTATTTTTAGTAATATATTTTATGGTACGTATTTTTAAAATGGCTTAGCCTGTTTCAGTTTTTTTTATTTCAAAGAGTTTAAAAATCGTTGAACGGCCTGCCAATATGCATTGTGTTCCGGGAATTTTTCCCATAAGGCGCGCGAGCCGTGTTGACCGTCAGTTTGCGGTATAAACTGAACTTTCTCATTAACGGGCAGAGCGTTAAAAATGGGTAGCCAGTTTTTCTTTTCTTTTTTGGCGGAAGTAATAAAAACCGGTGCCGTTACCCGCGCGGCGTGATCCCGGATGTAACGGGCACTTTTCCCCAAGCGTGTAAAATATTCACCGGGAGAAAAGGACAGCAGGGCACGTACCTTCTTGGGATGATTGGCGGCCACTACAAAGACCAACGCGGAAGAGTACGAACTGCCCCAAATAATAACCCGACTGTGGCGCAAGTGGCCCGTCGCGTATTGCAATGCGGCCCGCATATCCGCCAGGGCGTCGGTGTAGGTGGTGGGTAACCCCATTTTGACGGCCCTTTCATGGGTTCGGTTGACCACCCCGTTAACTTTGCCACCGGAACGCAAATCAACTGCCAGACACGCATAGCCCAGCGCGTTTAACTTGGGCGCGATTTCCCGATATTCACCCCGGCTCCAACCCGCCTGGTGAAACAATACAATCAAAGGCGCCTTACCGGCGGGATAATAATCGGCGGTGATAACCAAGCCGTCTTCGGAAGGAAAAGAGACCGTTTCCATGGCCTGGAGAGAGGGACTGATGAGCAACGATAAAAATGCGCTAAAAAAAACTTTATACATGGTCATTTACCTCGAATATGCAATAACTTTTCTTAAAGATACTCACAAGGCACGCTTCAATACGTCACATAAAGTTAAAATTTTGGAGAAAACGACATGAAAATAGTCATTACGGGCGGCGCGGGTTTTATTGGCAGTCATCTCACGGAATATTGGTTGGAACAAAACGCCGAAGTGCATATCATGGATAATTTTCGCAGTGGTCGTCGGGAAATCGTCGCATTATTTCCGGAGGCGGTGGTTCATGACATGAGCATCACCGACCGTGAGGCGGTTTTTTCGGTTATGAACAATGCCGATTATGTCCATCACCTTGCGGCGATGATATCCGTGCCGGAGTCCATGGAAAAACCTCTGGAATGTGTGGATATCAATGTGAACGGCTTAATCAATGTGCTGGACGCGGCCCGCGCGGCCGGTGTTAAAAAAGTGGTGCATTCCAGTTCCGCCGCGGTTTACGGTGATAATCCCGCGTCACCCAAAAACGTTCAGATGCGTCCCGAACCCAAGTCGCCGTACGGCATCACCAAACTGGATGGCGAATATTATCTGAATATGTACAACGAGGCGTTTGGACTGGGAACGGTTTCTCTGCGCTATTTCAATGTGTTTGGTCCGCGGCAGGACCCTAAAAGTCAGTACGCCGCGGCGATTCCCATTTTTGTAAGTCGCGCGCTTAAAAACGAAGACCTGGTTATTTACGGTGACGGCGAACAAACCCGGGATTTTGTTTATGTAAAGGATGTGGTTCAGGCCAACATCAAAGCCGCCACGGGAGAAGCGACCGGTGTGTATAATGTGGCCAACGGGTACGCCATATCCATACGCGAGTTATGCGCGTTGATTATAGAAACCACCGGCAGTAAAAGTAAAATTGTTTATGCCGAAGAACGCCCCGGCGATATCAAACACAGCCTGGCCGATATCACCGAAACCCGTCAGGGACTGGGCTTTGATCCGCGGTTTGATCTGATCAGTGGATTGAAACAAACCATCACCTATTTTGCCGATCTGTTTCGTCAACAGGGATAACCGTGTCCGCTTTTCAGGTGATTCAACACTCTTTCAGGTTTGACTGCCGTCAATGCGGCAACTGCTGCACCGGGGATCAACAGGTGTGGCTCACTCCGGACGATTTGCGACGCATGGCGCTTTTTTTGAGGTATGCGCATACACGTTTGCTGTTTGAAAATCATTATGTGAAATGGGGCAGGGGAGAACACGGCGCGCGCCGACCGATCATGCGTTTTAAATCCCTGAAAAAATTCCGCTTTTGTCCGTTTTTGATTAACGATTTGGAAGAAGACGGCACGCCAAAAGGTTTGTGCCGCCTGCATCCGTATCATAAACCGCTTATTTGTCGATTGGCGCCGGTGGGACGGGTTTGGCATGCGGATTCGGAACGGTCGGAATGGCTGTTTGTCAAACCGGCACCCGATTGTCCCGGCGTGGAAAGTCCCGTTCTTCAGGAACTGGCAACCTGGACAGCCCCCGTCAAGCATTCTTTGTCGGAAGAAGAACATTACCTGAGGCAATTGAATCAACTCATCGCTCGCGGGGCGCCGGATAAAGCGTATGAAAAACTATGTCTGTTTGCTGTTACTTCGGAACCGGATTAACCTGCCCGGTTTGTTTCGTTCTCAACTTCTTTTAAGAATAAATTGAACACCACCGGCGTTGTATCGTTGTAAACACAAAACGGAAAAGCACCATGCATCGCCTCTATTTCACACAATATCTTTCCGGCCCTACGGAAAACACACCCTTCGAAAAATTGCTGGATATCTTCCTGCAATTGCTTACCTATGCCGCCGGCGATGTGTCCGAAGCGCTTAACTGGCTTACCCAACTCGATAAAAAACATAACCTTACCGGTGAAGGCTATGATCTTGGTGATTTTATTAATGATTTGAAGGAAAAGGGCTACATCGAGGAAGAAAAAGGTGCGCAGGCCTTGTTTAAAGTAACTCCGAAAAGCGGACAGACCATTCGAAAACGCGCTTTGGATGCCATTTTCGGAAAACTCAAAAAATCGGGGCGGGGCGATCATCGCACATCCTTTTCCGGCAAAGGCGACGAACCCACTACCGATAACCGTCCGTACAGCTATGGCGATGATTTCCAACATGTGGATGCCACCACTTCGTTGCGCAATGCCCAAATCAATCATGGCATCGACCGTTTTTTCCTCACGGAAGATGATCTCGAAGTACGTGAACAGGAATTAAAAACCCTGACTTCCACCGTGCTGATGATCGATATTTCCCATTCGATGATCTTATATGGCGAAGACCGGATAACACCGGCCAAAAACGTGGCCATGGCCCTGGCGGAATTGATCACAACCAAATATCCGAAAGATACATTGGATATAATCGTCTTCGGCAATCAGGCCTGGCCCATAGATATCAAGGATCTGCCCTGGTTGCAGGTGGGCCCGTTCCATACTAACACCCATGCCGGACTGGAGCTGGCGATGGATATATTGCGGCGCCGTAAAACCCATAACAAACAAATCTTTATGATTACGGACGGTAAGCCCACCTGTATCATCGAAAACGGCAAGCTCTATAAAAACAGCTACGGGTTGGACAGGAAAATCATTAATAAAACACTCAATCAGGCCGCCCGATGCCGGCGTCTGCATATCCCGGTTACAACATTCATGATCGCACGTGATCCCTATTTGCAGGAATTTGTGCGTGATTTTACCCGTATCAATCACGGTCGCGCTTTTTACAGTGATCTGAAAGGCCTGGGGAACTATTTATTTGAAGACTATGTACGCAATCGTCGCAAACGCACACGATAACCGAAAGGCATGCCATGACAGTTAAAAATCACGAAAGCATTACCACTCTTGGGGAACTGAAAAAATCCGGTTACCGGCCGCGGGGCATAAAAGAAGAGATGCGTTGCAATCTTATAGAGAAAATAAAACAAAAAGAACCCCTTTTTCCCGGCATCATCGGATATGAACGAACGGTCATACCCGAACTGGAACGGGCCATATTGTCGCGGCATCATATCATATTTCTGGGATTGCGCGGCCAGGCCAAAACACGCATGGCCCGGTTGCTGGATAACCTACTGGATAGTTATATACCCATCGTGGCGGGCGCGGAGCTGAATGACGACCCTTTGAAACCTTTATCACGCTATGCCCGTGAAAAAATATCAGAAATGGGCGATGACACACCCATCGAGTGGCTCCATAAATCGCGACGTTATACGGAAAAACTGGCCACGCCCGATGTAACCGTGGCCGATTTGATCGGCGATGTGGACCCGATTAAAGCCGCCGCCCTCAAATTGCCGTTTTCCGATGAACGTGTATTGCATTACGGCCTTATTCCCCGCGCCAACCGGGGCATATTTGTTATTAACGAACTGCCCGACCTGCAGGCGCGTATTCAGGTGGCGTTGTTTAACATTCTTCAGGAAGAAGATATACAAATACGCGGATTTAAAGTACGCTTACCTCTGGATATCCTTTTTGTTTTCACCGCCAACCCGGAAGATTACACCAACCGCGGTTCCATTGTCACGCCCTTAAAGGATCGTATCGACAGTCAGATTTTGACCCATTATCCGCGTACCATCGCCGATTCCATGAAAATTACCTCGCAGGAAGCACGCATCACACCTGAACAGAAAGAGCGCATCTACATGCCGGATTTGATACGGGTGTTGATAGAAGAATGTGCTTTTCAGGCGCGTGAAAGCGAATATGTGGATCGCAACAGCGGTGTTTCGGCCCGGCTGACCATTAGCGCCCTGGAAAATGTTTACAGCACGGCAGAGCGCCGCATGTTACTTAACGGCGAAAGTAAAACATCCGCACGCATCAGTGATCTATACGGCGCCATACCATCCATCACCGGGAAAGTGGAACTGGTTTACGAAGGCGAACAGGAAGGGCCATTGAAAATCGCTCATATACTTATCAACAAAGCGATTCGTAAACATTTTGCCGGATACTTCCCCGATCCGGAAAAGGTTAAAAGCGAAGAGCGGGAAAATCCTTATGTGGAGATCGCTTCCTGGTTCAATAACGGTGGCGTGCTGGAATGGAACATGGATGCCGGAACAAACGCATACCGGGAAGAAATGAACAAAATCCCCGCGCTGGGGGCGTTGATAGACAGCTATTACCCCGATTTTGACAGTGCTGACAAATGGCTTCTTAAGGAATTTGTCCTTTTTGGTCTGGCGGAATATTCCTTCATAACCAAAACCGCTTTGGATGATCGCATGCAATTTCGGGACATGCTGAGCCACATGCTGGATGAAGATGATCCGGATAAGTCCATCTTTATGTAAAAAATAAATTTTTTTGCAACTTCCGTCGATCCCCTTCGTATTATCATAAAAACACACGGAGAAAAAGACATGACGGACTACATTCAAGCGTTAACAGCCTTCCTAATAGCCATTCCATTTGTTTATATGATGGTGGATGTGGCTGTGGACCTTTCTCGCAAGGTTGTACGCATTAAACCCAGCACACCCCGTCGTAAAAAATAAATTTCTCATATACCTCCTCCTAAAATCCCGGTTTTGATTGCAAGGCCGGGGTTTTTTAATTTTCATAAAGATTATACAAGGTCTGATTACTTCTCATGGACATCAGTGTTGTTATACCGGTTTTCAATCGTGAGCACTATATCGAACGGGCCATTCTGTCCGTTTTAAATCAAAGCCGCGCCCCACAAGAGATTATTGTGGTTGACGATGGCAGCACGGACAATACACCGCGCATACTTCAAAAATATAACGACCGCCTGCGTATCATAACCCAGGAAAACAAGGGCGTTTCTGCGGCACGGAACAAAGGGATCGAAGCGGCGTCGGGCACATGGATCTCTTTATTGGACAGTGATGATGAATGGCTTCCCGATAAGTTGAAACATGCCGGGGCGTTTCACGAAAACAATCCGCATTATCGCATATTTCAAAGTGATGAAATATGGATTCGTAATGGTCGGCGCGTTAACCCCAAAAAGAAACATGCCAAAAAAGCCGGTCGCATCTTTATAGATTCCCTGGCCCTGTGTCTTATTTCACCTTCGGCGGTGCTTTTTGAGAAATCCTTGTGGGAAGAAGCGGGCCGGTTTGATCCGGCTTTTCCTGTTTGTGAAGATTATGATCTGTGGCTGCGCATAACCAAACGGGAGGAAGTGGGGCTTGATACGCGGCCACTTACGGTAAAGTACGGCGGACATAAGGATCAACTCTCCCGCTCCTATCCGCGCATGGATGCATACCGGGTACAAGCCATGGCGCGCCACTTGGATGATGAAACCCTTACCGATGAAGAATGGAACGCTTTAACGGAACAGATGGTCCGCAAACTGAATATTTTGATAACCGGCGCTCAAAAGCGGGGCAGGGAAACGCTGCCGTATTGGCGTATGCTGCAAACGGTCAAGGCCGCGCGGCAAAAAAGAGGGCTTTAGAAATATACGGTTACAAACGCCGAACAATCTGTCCGATAATGGTCGGGCCGTGAATCCGCGCGGTTTCGATGAACCAGCGTCCCGTATTCAGCCCGCCGTTCACCACACCGGCCATGAACACACCGGGCAGATTGGTCTCCAAAGTGTCCGGATCAATATGCGGTGTTCTATTTACATCGTTACCAATGGCGATGCCGATTTTTTTGAGGAACGGGTAATCCGGTCGGTAGCCCGTCATGGCCAGTACAAAATCATTTGCCACCGTAAATTTGCCCTGCGGTGTGACAATATCCGCTTCCTTTTCACGGATTTCGGTAAGGGTGCTGTTAAAATAAGCTTTGATTGCCCCTTCTTTTATTCGATTTTCAAGATTGGGACGTATCCAGTATTTTAAACTTTCCTTAAAGGCCGCTTCACGGATCACCATGGTAACTTCCGCCCCTTTCAAATAGGTTTCTATGGCTACATCGGCCGCGGAGTTACCGCCCCCCACGACGATAATTTTTTGCTGAACATAAGGGTGCGGCTCATCATAATAGTGTTTTACCTTAGGTAAATCTTCACCGGGAATATTCATTTTGTTGGCCGTATCGTAAAAACCGGTAGCGATGATCACGAAACGGGTATCGTAACGCGCTTTATCGGTTTGAATCCGATAGCCGGCATCGTGCGTTTTAATAGTATCGACACGTTCATAAAGGTTGACATGAAGCCGCCAACTTTCCGCCACGCGGCGATAATATTCCAAAGCCTCACGACGCGTGGGTTTGTCACCGTGGGCAATAAAGGGCACATCGCCAATTTCCAGTAATTGCGATGTGGAAAAAAATGTCATATTGACCGGAAAATGGAAGATACTGTTCACCAGCATTCCTTTTTCGATCACTTTATACGACAAGCCAGCTTTATGCGCTTCGATGGCACAGGCCAGACCTATGGGCCCGGCGCCTACTATAACCAGGTCAAGAGTGGACACGCATCCTTCCTTTGTTTAAAAAAAAGTAATTTAGGTATGGTATCTTTAACGGGCAATGGCATTTTAGGAAATAAAAAAGGCGGCCATATAGACCGCCCGACTAAAGCCCGAAGGGGAATTAATTCAATTTGAAATGCCGCATGACTTCATCCAGTTGCCTGCTGACGGCAGTCAGTTCGGTTGCTTCGGTTTTAACCATCGAACTTATTTGATTGATATCGCCGCTGGCCTGATCGACTGTGGCGATATCCTGGGCAACCACACGCGTAACATGGGCCGCCTCGGAAATATTTTGCGTCATTTCCGAAACGCCTTCCGCCGCTTGTTTGACATTGGAAGCAATATCCTGCGTGGTCACTGACTGTTCTTCCACGGCGGAGGCGATACTCGTCACCAGTTCATTAACCTCGGATATAACGCTGTTAATGGACTCGATTTGTTTCACCGTACCATCGGTGGAATTTTGCATGTTTTCCACTTTATTTTTGATATTTTCGATTGCCGTGTTGGTCTGACTGGCCAGTTCCTTGACCTCATTGGCCACCACGGCAAAACCCTTACCTGCTTCACCGGCGCGCGCCGCTTCGATGGTGGCATTCAAAGCCAGCAGTTTAGTCTGTTCGCTGATTTCATTGATCACTTCCATCACTTTGTTGATTTCCTCGGCGGCTTCTCCCAATTCGTTGACTTGTTGCGTGGCTTCGCGAACCGCCGACACAGCCCGATTGGTGATTTCCTGTGCACGATAGGTGTTGGAGGAAATTTCGGAAACCGTGGCCGACATCTCTTCCGTTGACGATGCAACAATGGTTATATTTTGATTGGTTTGTTCCGCCGATTGCAGAACCGTTGACATACTTACGCTGAGTTCCTCAGCGGCCGAGGCAACGGCATTGGATTTTTCATTCAGGTTGGAAGCGTTTGTATAAGCCTGTTCGGAAATGCCGATAAATTCGGAGGACATGGTGTTGACACGTTCGGCATTGTTTTTAACCTGGCCCGTCACATCGCGCAACCGTTCCACCATGTTGTTTAACGATTGCGTTAACTGACCGATTTCATCCTCGGAATCGTAATCAAGCCGGGCATTCAGGTCGCCTTGTTCAATCTCTTCCGCGAATGACATACACTGATGAATCGGTTTAATGATATATTTTTTAATAACAATATAAATGAGAAAAACCGCCCCTGCTGTCAATAAAAAGAAAAACATCGCCGTGCTCGTCAACTCCGCGCGTATTTTCGCATCGATTTTATCCTTGGGTATCACCACTTCATATGCGCCGTGAATATCCCCCGGCTGCCAGTTTTCCATTTTAAAACCCAGTATGTCCTTACCGTCCCCGGTGGGACTATTGGCCGGGTTGCCATGGCAGCGCATACAGGCCTGTTCCAGTTTAATAGCCCGCATGTAGTAATAAGAGTTGTTTTTTTCGTTTAAGCGCATGATATTGTCAGACTTACCTGTTAGGGCGCTTTTATATAAATCTTCCAGCATTTTAGCCCTGAAAGCGCCGTTCTGCTTATCTTGCAATGGATCGTGCTTTGGATTGCGGGCATCAAAGGATACAATGTTAAAATTCAGATTTTCTCTTTTGGCGGCCTTGCCTGCTGCGGTCCATCCGGCAACGATGGGAATGGTCTTGAAGAATTTTGTTTCGCGGTAATCTCCGTTACGGGCCAGCACGGCAGTCACTTCTTCTTTAAATTTTTGCTGGTCAAATACTCCGGATTCATGGACACGGGCCATATGATTTTTGGTTTCATCCGCCACCGCCGTAAAAGTACTGGCTTTTTCAAAGACCAATTCCCTAAATTGTTTTTGGTATTCGTTCGCAAAATTATAAACAATGACGCCAATAACGGTTGATGCGCCTATACCTACGACCACCAAAATCTTTAAACTTAAAGATAGACGATTAAACATTATAAGCTCCTGTCTGATTTGTGTTGGCTTAAATGTTCGGCGAAGTGTATCCCGGTATTTATGAAATCCGGGTAAAACATATAAAATTGTTCACTTAACCAACTTTATAAAGGCCTCGCGGCCCTGGCGCGCCGGGTGTGAATTGTAACAGGGGCTAATGGACACTTCGCGAAAAAGAGGGGTAAATAGTCGGGAATATTCTTGCATGGAACCGCCGAAGGGGGGTGTTTTTTGAGAAACATCCAGTGGAAACGTGAACAGAACGCCAGTCAGTTTGCCGCCTGGAGTGAGCAGGCTGTGCATATGCCGGGCGTATCGACTTCGTAAATCCGGATGCAGGGCACAAAAAAAAGTTTGTTCCAAAATCAAATCATACGCATCGTGATGTTTAAAAAAATCATTACAGATGAAATGGGATGCAGGCAGGTTGGGGAGTTGATTGCGCACATATTCCAGAGCCGGTCGGGCCATATCCAGCACATAAAAATTCCGGAAGCCTTTTTGCCATAAATAAAGCGCTTCATGGCCGCGTCCGGCGCCGGGGATCAGGATACGGGCCTGTGTATCCGTGAGCTGATCAATATAAGCCTGTAAGGGTGGCGATACCCTGCCCATATCCCAGGGTAAATGATCATCGTGGTAATAGGATGCCCAGAAATTTTCGTCAAACATATTATCGGATAGTTATAACGGGATGGGTTGGTTGCCGTAAACGGCCGATGGCCTGCCAGGGCCAGCCGTTATCTTTTAAAAAATGTTCCACGACGTTTTTGTCCTTTTCGGCCACGGCAACCAATAACCCGCCACTCGTTTGCGGATCACACAAAACCGCTTTTTGTTCATCGGTTAAAGCGCCGATTTTGCTTCCGTAACTTTTATGATTTCGATCAATGCCACCGGCAAAGGTTTTAAGTTGGATATAGTGCTCCAGTCCGGCCATCAAGGGAATGTGATGATAATCGAGTTCCGCGGAAACGCTGCTGCCTTCACACATTTCCAGTAAATGCCCCAACAGACCGAAGCCGGTGACATCGGTCAGGGCGTGTACGCCTTCCATCAGAGCAAGAGAACGGCCGGCGGCATTCAATGTCAGCATCCATTTTTTCACTGTTTTCAAATCTTCATCCTTTAACAGCCCTCTTTTTTGGGCGGTGGTCATGATGCCCACCCCCAACGGTTTGGTTAAATAGAGAAAATCACCGGGTTGGGCAGCGTCATTTGTCTTTAATTCATACTTTAAAGCGCTACCGGTGACAGCCAGGCCAAATATTGGTTCCGGCGCGTCAATGCTGTGGCCACCGGCGAGGGAAATACCGGCCTGCCGGCACACCGACCGGGCGCCCTGTAAAACCGTGGCGGCAACTGCCGGGGCAAGTTTGTCCAGGGGCCAGCCCAGTATGGCGATGGCCATGAGCGGCGTGCCTCCCATGGCGTAAATATCACTGATGGCGTTAACCGAGGCGATGGCCCCAAAATCAAACGGATCATCCACAATGGGCATGAAAAAATCTGTGGTGGAGATGATGACCCGATCATCATCCAATTGATAGACCGCCGCATCATCGCGGGTAGCATTGCCCACCAAAAGCCGCGGATCGCGGGCCTGAATTTCGGTGGTGTGTAATATGGCGCTCAACGTTTCCGGCGCAATTTTACAACCGCATCCGGAGCCGTGGGAGTATTGAGTCAGCTTCACGGGTTCAATCTTCATGGAAATATCCTTTTGCCTTTACCAGGTGTTCAATGTGCGCGGCAACATCTTCCGGGTTGAAATGATTTTGGGTGACCGTGAACAGTTCCCGTTTGGGATGACGAGCGCGGGCGCGCTCATATCCGGCATCATAATATTCCAATACAAGAGATATGGCCTCCCGAATGGCATCTTCCCGTATAAGTTGCACAATCCTTTCAAACCGTTGCCCGCCAAGATGCGAACGGATGCGTGTCGTGGCATCAATCAGGGCATCCTTGTCAAACCCGCCGTAATTTTGCATCAGGTGTGTCATGCGCGCTTCGCGTGCAATATCAATATGAATAACAGGACTGTTTTTCATTTTAAGCCACAGCGGGTCCGGCAAATTCACCTTGCCGATACAGGCACTTTCCGCCTCGACAAAAACCGGACGCCTTAAATCAAAGTGGAGCATCCACATAAACAGATCGTTGTGGAATTGCTGGCTTGTGGGTTGCGAATCCTGTCCCAGATGACCGTAAGCAGAGCCTTTATGCCGGGCCAGGCCTTCCAGGTCCAGTACCTGAAACCCCCTTTTGGCCAGACTGTGCAGGGTTTCCGTTTTTCCGGAACCGGTGGGCCCCTGAATGAGCACAAGCTGTCTTATGGCGCGCAGATGATCCAGCATGGCGTTGCGGAAAGCTTTGTAACCCCCTTGTAGAACCGCGCAGGACATACCGGTCAGTTCAAACAGCCAGGCGGTTTTTTCACTACGCATCCCCCCGCGCCAGCAATAGACACGGCGGAAGGGCAGTGTATCCAATTGACCGGCCCTGCGGGCCATTTCCGCCATTTTAGGGCCTACCAGCTTCAAACCCAGTTCGATTGCCTGTTGCCGCCCTTTTTGGACATAATATGTGCCCACCTGATGACGTTCCTGATCGTCTAACAGCGGAATGTTCACCGCGCCGCTAATGTGGCCCTTTTGAAATTCGGCGGGGGAGCGCACATCGATGATCGGACCCGAATGCCGGGTTAAGTATTCTAATACGGAAGCGCGCCGCACGTTGGCCTTTCATTGATTTTTAACGGGTTGTTTATGAATTTTTTACCATCCGTTCCGATGGTAAACTTTTAAGTTAAATAATTTATGATCGCTTATAAAGATTTATTAGATTAAAGATTGTACTTTTCAACACCTTCCATTGGGATGCATGGAAAAATCGACGGATAAAATATTAAAAAAAACAGGAGAAATCATGCTTAAAGACACGGATTACAAAATTGCCGATTTGGGACTGGCCGATTTTGGACGACGCGAAATAGCCCTTGCGGAACGCGAGATGCCGGCCCTTATGGCCCTGCGTCGTAAATACAGTAAGGAAAAACCATTGAAAGGCGCTAAAATTCTCGGTTGTATTCACATGACCATACAAACGGCAGTTTTGATGGAAACGCTTGTGGAACTCGGCGCGGAGTTGCGCTGGTCGTCCTGTAACATCTTTTCTACTCAGGATCATGCCGCCGCCGCGATGGTGGCCGCCGGCATACCCACTTTTGCCTGGAAAGGGGAAACCGAAGAGGAGTTCTTTTGGTGCATCGAGCAAACCATCCTAAAAAACGGCCAACCCTGGGACGCCAACATGGTTTTGGATGACGGTGGCGATTTGACTGCCATGTTGCATGAAAAATATCCCCATGTTTTAAAAAACATTCACGGCA
This sequence comes from Calditrichota bacterium, assembly GCA_003696775.1. Classification (GTDB taxonomy): domain Bacteria; phylum Calditrichota; class Calditrichia; order Calditrichales; family J004; genus J004. The sequence goes on along the minus strand of RFFS01000159.1, from coordinate 12,808 downwards.
TCAGTGAAGAAACCACCACCGGTGTCCATCGACTGATGGAAATGCTGGAAAAAGGCGAACTGAAAGTACCGGCCATAAATGTGAACGATTCCATTACAAAATCCAAGAATGACAACAAGTATGGTTGCCGGCATAGTTTGAATGACGCTATTAAACGTGCGACCGATCTGCTACTTTCCGGTAAAAAAGCACTGGTTGTGGGCTATGGCGATGTGGGCAAAGGGTCTGCGCAGAGTTTACGCAACGAAGGTATGATTGTAAAAGTGGCCGAAATCGATCCCATTTGCGCCATGCAGGCCTGCATGGACGGCTATGAGGTGGTGTCGCCGTATAAAGAGGGCATCAATACCGGCACAATTGATTGTATCAATACCGACCTCATGGGCAGCCTTGACTTGCTTGTGACAGCCACCGGCAACCTGAATGTATGTGACCGAAATATGCTGCAAACCATAAAAAAGGGAGCCGTGGTGTGTAACATCGGCCATTTTGACAATGAAATCGATACCCAATACATGCGCGAAAACTGGCGCTGGGAAGAAGTGAAACCTCAGGTACATCAAATATTCCGCAGCGATGCCGACGACGACTATCTGATCTTGCTGTCCGAAGGGCGCCTGGTCAACCTGGGCAATGCCACCGGTCATCCGTCACGGGTCATGGACGGTTCCTTTGCCAATCAGGTTTTGGCGCAAATGCATCTCTTCAAAGCCCGTTTTGCGGATAACCCTTCTCCGGAAAAGATCACCGTCACCGTTCTGCCGAAAAAACTGGACGAGGAAGTGGCGGCCGGTATGGTGGAAGGATTTGGCGGTGTGTTAACCCGCATGACACCCGAACAGGCGGAATATATCCAAACACCGATAGACGGGCCGTTTAAACCCGAAAGTTATAAATATTAATAGTCCGACCCGGCGTTTTTTTTAAGCGTCGGGTTTTTTTATTAATTTATAGATGCCCCTATCTTAATAATTTTGTTTATGGATAGATAATATAATAAATTCCGCATCGCCGGTTTTAATCGGACTTGTTTGATTAGTACAGGAGCCTGTAGTACATCTTGGACCCCTCTTCATACTTTCTTATAGCCGCCATTCTCGGCGGAATTATGCTCACGGTTCTTTTCGTGGGTTCCAAAAACGCTCTTTTCAGCCTGCATCATAAAGACCTGGTTCATCTCGATGAGGATGATGTTTTTAAAAACACCATACTCTCCTTACAAAGGCATGCCAACCGGGTATTGTTAACCACTGTCATAGGGAGTACCCTCACACGCATTGTGCTACTTTCGGTTTTATTTATGCAATTATTTCCGAAATTTACCGGATGGGGCTTCACAGGTTGTTTATTTTTATACTGGCTGACCGATGTGGTGACAGTGGAAATTTTCGGCAAGCAATTGCCCGCGCACAATCCCGAAAAATGGATACGCCGGGTTCTGCCTGTTTTTCGTCTGTTTTACCTTCTTTTTATACCGCTCAGTCTGCTTCTGGAAAAAGTTTTTTCCATGACCGCCCAAAAAATCGGCATCGAGCGCAATAAATACGACCTGACCGAAGATGAGTTGCGAAATTTGGTGGAGGCCGATGACGAAGGCGTGGCCCTGCAAAAAGACGAACGGGAAATGATTCACAGCATTTTTGAAATGAGTGACACCACGGCCCGGGAGATCATGGTGCCTCGAATTGATATGGTCTGTGTACCCGAGGATGTTTCGTTAACACAGTTGTTAAAGGTGATAAAGGATAAAAGCCATTCGCGCATTCCCATTTATCAGGACACCATCGACAATATAACCGGACTGGTGCATGTAAAAGACTTGCTACCGCTGATCCGCCGACGCAGCTACGCAGACTTTAATGTCATGAAACTGGCTCACAAACCTTATTTTGTACCCGAACAGAAAAAAGTTAACGATTTATTGCGTGAATTTCGCCTGGAGCGGATTCACATGGCCATCGTGGTGGATGAATACGGCGGAACAGCCGGACTGGTCACCCTGGAAGATGTCATCGAGGAAATTGTGGGCGATATTCAGGATGAATACGATGAGGAAACACCGGAACTGGTGGAAGTGGAAGAGAACGTTTTCCTGGTAAACGGGGGCATATCCATAGACGAACTGAACGATCACGGCATTGAACTTCCACCGGAGGAAAATGTGGATACACTGGCCGGTTTTCTGCTCGGTAAATTCGGAACGGTTCCCAAAAATAAAAGCCGGATTCGTTGGGGGATGTATGAGTTTATCGTTGAGCGTGTTTACCGCCGGCGCATCGAACGCGTGCGTGTTATCCGTCATCCGGATGAAGCCCCTGTGGAATCCTAAGCGGTTTTTATCTATCATGAAAACCGTTTGACACGCTAATGCCCAATCAACCTCTGAACACGACCCGGATCATCCGTTTTTGGTGGCCGCTGGCCGCGACCTGGCTGATGATGGCCGCCGAGGGGCCTTTTGTCACCGGAATCATTGCCCGTATGACAGACGCCACGCAAAATCTGGCTGCCTTCGGGGTGGCGTACGCCTTTGCGCTGATGTCCGAATCCCCGGTTATAATGTTGATGGCCGCTGCCACGCGCTGGGTAAAAGACCGTGACAGTTATATCACCTTGCGTCGCTTTACTCTGTTGCTGATTGCAGGGGTAACCGTTGCCTTGCTTACCGTTTTATACACACCTTTATACGATTTACTGATTTATAAATTACTAAAATTAGACGCGCCCATGCATGACACCGTCCGTATGACACTCACCTGGATGCTGCCCTGGCCGGGCGCCATTGCCTGGAGGCGTTTTTTGCAGGGTGTGTTAATCGTTCATGGCCGTACACGTACCGTTTCGCAAGGCACAATCATCCGTCTGGCGGGAATGAGCGGCGCGGCCATACTGTTTTATCATTCGGAGATTTTACCCGGTTCCGTGGCCGGAGGGGCGGCATTGTCCGTCGGCGTGGTTATGGAAATGGCTGCTACATATCTCATGGCACGGCCCACCATACGGCATTTTTACTCTATAAAAAATAGATCCGGTGCACCGGGATTGCCGGAGGTTATCCGGTTTTATTATCCACTGGCTCTGGCTACCTTCATCGGACTGGCCACCATGCCCATGCTGACATTTTTCATTGGTCAAAGTCGCATGGCTTTGGAATCGCTGGCTTTATTACCGGTTGTCAACGCCTTTATCTTCATTTTCCGCAGTATCGGCTTATCCTTTCAGGAGGTGGCCATCACCTTTTTGGGCCATTCCGGTGAGCGATATCGTTGGGTGCACCGTTTTGTAATCAAAACGGCGTTCGTGATAACCTTTCTGGTATTGATCATCGTTGTAACACCGCTAATCAGCTATTGGTATGGGCATATCAACGGTTTAAGCCCGGAGCTGGCCGCTCTGGCCATCCCCCCCACATTGCTACTCGCGGCCGGCCCGGCGCTTACTTTGTATATTTCCTGGCAGCGCGCCGTGGAGATGCAAACCCGGCGCACCCGGCATGTGAGCAACGCAACTATCCTGGAAGTGGCGGTTATTGCCCTGATCATGACCATCGGCATCCGGATAGGGGATTGGGTGGGAATTACCGCTGCCGCCGTAGCCCTGATGGGTGGGCGCCTGTCGGGCAATTTATATCTTTTTTGGGCCAACCGTAGCGCAACGCAAGTGTTATTTGATAAAAGCTAATGATGGCTTAACGTGTCTGCTTTTCTCCGGATTTACTTTGCAAAAACAGGGCTTTTAAGGTTTGCCCGAAAAGGTTCAGCTGTGTAGATTAGCTTAATGATGAAGCCCGATTCCACAACAAACGACAGCGCCCACAGGCGCATTACCGATTGGCCCGAAGATGAACGTCCACGGGAAAAGCTGGAACGGATTGGCGCCGAAAGCATGAGCCACGCCGAGTTGATGGCTATTTTATTGGGGCAGGGCACGGCGCGCATGAATGCCGTGGACCTGGCGCGGGCCTTGCTTAAAAAGTTTGGCACATTGGAAGCGATTGCCGGGGCTACCCTGACGGAACTGCAGGAAGTGCCGGGCATCGGCCCGGCCAAAGCCGTTACGTTGGCCGCCGCTTTTCAACTGGGACGCAATATGCAAAGCGAAGCGGCCCGAAAAGAGCAAAAACAATTTACCAATCCGCGTCTCATTGCAGAAATTTATATACCACGTCTCGGCCATCTAAAAAAAGAACATTTTTGGGTATTGTTGCTCGACACGGCTATGAAGCTCATCCGGGAAGTGGAAGTTACCAGCGGATTGCTCAACGCCTCCCTGGTGCACCCACGGGAAGTATTCAACCCGGCCATACGTTTTAACGCCCGCGGCATCATCGTGATGCACAATCATCCTTCCGGTCAGAAACAGGCCAGTGACGAGGACATTCGCATCACACATACACTTGTGGAAAGCGGTAAGTTGCTCGACATTCCTGTTTATGATCATATCATTATAGCCGGTAACGGTTATTACAGTTTTAAAGAAAATCATCTTATTTAACGGAGTAGAATATGAACCGCGAAGAACAGTTCCAACATCTGGAGCACTTAAGACAGGAAGCCCGGCTCGGCGGCGGTGAAAAACGCATCGAAGCGCAACATAAAAAAGGCAAATTAACGGCGCGGGAACGCATCGACCTGCTTTTGGACGAAGGCACCTTTGTGGAAATGGACATGCTGGTACGGCATCGCAGCAAGGATTTTGGCCTGGATAAAAACCGGCCTTTGGGTGACGGTGTGGTAACCGGCTACGGATATATCGACGGGCGACTGGTTTTTGTCTTTTCCCAGGATTTCACCGTTTTTGGCGGGTCTCTGTCCGAAACCTTTGCCGAGAAGATCATCAAAATCATGGATCAGGCCATGAAAGTCGGCGCGCCGGTAATCGGTTTGAATGATTCCGGTGGTGCGCGCATTCAGGAAGGGGTGGTGAGTTTGGGCGGCTACGCCGAAATTTTTCTGCGTAATACGCTCGCATCGGGCGTGATTCCGCAAATTTCAGCCATCATGGGGCCGTGCGCCGGCGGCGCGGTCTATTCCCCGGCCATAACGGATTTTACCGTAATGGTTCGTAACACCAGCTATATGTTTGTTACCGGCCCCAATGTGGTCAAAACCGTTACCCACGAAGAAGTGAATGCCGAAGACCTGGGCGGCGCCGATACGCATTCTTCCAAAAGTGGCGTCAGTCACCTGGCCTGTGACAGCGATGTGGAAGCCTTGCAAACCATCCGACGCATGTTGTCTTACATGCCTTCCAACAATATGGAAGACCCGCCACGCGTGAACAGCACAGATGATCCCATGCGCATAGATGAAGCTCTGGATAATCTGGTGCCGGAAAATCCCAATCATCCCTACGATATGAAGGAGGTGATAACCTCGGTTATCGACCGGGATTCCTTTCTGGAAATCCAGCCGGACTATGCCACCAATATCGTAGTCGGGTTCGCACGCGTGGATGGTTTTTCCGTTGGGATTATCGCCAACCAGCCGGCCAGTCTGGCCGGTGTGCTGGATATCGACGCGTCGATCAAGGCCGCCCGTTTTATCCGCTTTTGCGATGCTTTTAATATACCTTTGCTCACCTTCGAGGATGTGCCGGGCTTTTTGCCGGGTACGCATCAGGAATGGGGCGGTATCATAAAACACGGCGCCAAATTGTTGTACGCCTACGCCGAAGCCACCGTGCCGAAAATCACCGTTATCACCCGCAAGGCTTATGGCGGCGCCTACGATGTAATGAGTTCCAAACATATCCGCGGCGATGTAAACCTGGCCTGGCCATCGGCGGAAATCGCCGTGATGGGCCCAAAAGGTGCGGCGGAAATCATTTTTAAAAAGGAAATCGCCAATGCCGAAGACCCGGAAGCGATGCTGGCCCAAAAGGAACAGGAATATCGCGACAAGTTCGCGAATCCCTATCTGGCCGCGGAACGTGGCTATATTGACGAGGTGATCCTGCCGCGCAACACACGGGTGCGGGTCATTCAGGCCCTGCATATGCTGCAAAACAAAAGCGACAGCAATCCGCCCAAAAAACATGGCAATATACCTCTTTAAACATTGAATCACATAATAAGCAGACAGGAAACCGGACGATATGAGTATAAAATCCGATAAATGGATCCGGCGCATGGCGCGGGAACACGGCATGATCGAACCCTTTTGCGAACATACCGGAGGGGACAAGATCAGCTACGGCTTATCGAGCTACGGCTATGATTTCAGGGTGGCCGACGAGTATAAAATATTCACCAATATCAATAACGCCCTGGTTGATCCGAAAAAATTCGAAAATGGTTCATTCATCGATTTTAAAGGTGACCATTGCATCATTCCGCCCAACAGTTTCGCCCTGGCGCGCACAGTGGAATATTTTCGTATTCCGCGGGATGTGCTGGCCATTTGTGTGGGTAAATCCACCTATGCGCGGTGCGGCATCATCATTAACGTAACACCTTTGGAACCGGAATGGGAAGGCCATTTGGTGGTGGAAATTTCCAACACGACGCCGCTGCCTTCCAAAATCTATTCCAATGAAGGCCTGGGGCAGTTGTTGTTTTACGGCGGCGATGAAGCCTGTGAAACAAGTTATGCCGATCGTAAGGGTAAATACCAGAAACAACAGGGCATCGTTCTGCCGCGTGTGGAAAATGATATCCGTTAAGCATTGGCTATGTTAAAAAGCACCCCGCGATATAGACCTTTATACGCTGTAATCATTCTGTTTCAATTGGCGGGCATGGCGTTGATTGTTGCGCATTTCAATGCCGTGCCTTCTGGCCGGCTGTGGTTATTTTTTCATATCGCTGTGGTTTTGGGCGTTCTTTTCATCCGGGGCGCCCGCGCGGAACGCATCAAACCGTGGCTTTCCATCCTCATTGTAGTGATCAATTTCAGTGAGCTGACATTTCTGGTGCATGTGGTAAACCCGGTGGATATGGATGTCTGGCTGATCCGTGCCGATTACCGGCTTACGGGGCTTCATCCCACCGTATGGCTGCAACGCTTTACCCGGCCCTTGCTTACGGAAATTCTGCAATGGATTTACGCCATGTTTTATTTTTTACCCATCATACTGGCGATGCGTTTATGGCGGCGGGATGAGATGGATCGATTTGCTTATTTTGCCTTTCAGATCGTACTGGGTTTTTATATCTCCTATGTGGGGTATTTTTTAGTCCCGGCGGTCGGGCCGCGTTTCACACTGACCGATTTGCACAGCCTGCCGTTGAAAGGACTTTGGCTGCGTGATAGCCTGGACCATTGGCTGACAAGACTGGAAGGGCCGCAGAGGGACGCTTTCCCCAGCGGTCATACCATGATTACCCTGATGACCATGGCTTTTGCCCGACGTTTGGACAAGGCTTATTTTCGTCTGGTGCTGCCCGTTGGCAGCCTGTTGATCATTTCCACCGTGTACTTACGGTATCATTATGTGACGGATGTCCTGGCCGGCGCGCTTTGGGCTGTGGTTTCATGGTGGATTGGTATGCGTCTGTTTCGTTATATTTACAAAACGCCTGCGTAAATCACCTTTTATCACCCAAATAAAACAAGTATCAATTGTGATACAACGGGTGTTTTTATCTGTAAAATAAATTTTAAAAGAGATTCATGATAAACCTGAAGCAAGAATTCGAAAAAGCGGTGCCTATCGAAGTGTACAAAACCTATCTTGGAGAACAACGCGCCCTGCATGATTTACATTATAAGCGCGCCGAAATCAGTGCGGACGCCTTGCCGGAAAACCTGCCGCCATTGCGTATCTTGATCATAACGGAGCCCTGGTGTGGCGATTCCACCGCCATCGTGCCCGTTTTACAGAAACTATTTGAAGGCCGCGATGTTGTAATGCGTGTCGCGTTTCGTGATGAAAATCCCGAACTGATGGACCAATTTTTAACAAACGGCGGTCGGTCTATTCCGGTGATTCTGATATTGGATGAGCAGGGCCGTTTACGCATGCGTTTTGGACCACGCCCTCAAAAAGCACAGGCGGTTTTCGAACAATACAAACCCCTGTTTGAAGAAGGGAAAATGGAACGAAAGGAAATATCCAAAAAAATACGCGCCTTTTACAGTAAAGACCGCGGCCGGGCCATTGTGGAAGAATTTACCACCAAATTGGCATCCGTATTGTAAAATTTAAAAACTAGGTACCTATGAATTCCGCACAATCCAATACATTCGTGAATTTTGCCCTGGGCATCATTGTCCTGTTTTTAGTGGTTTGGGTACTAATCGTCGGGCGCACCATCATTCTGCCGTTTATGGTGGCCATGTTCCTGACCTTTATGCTGGAACCGTTGGTTAATTTGTTTGGCAAAATACGCTGCCCGCGTCGTCTGGCGGTCATCATAACACTGGTTGTATCGTTTGTGGTGATCTATTTACTGGGATTACTGGTGTACGCCAATGTGGAACAATTTGTCGATCGTTTTCCCGTATATCAGGAACGCCTGATCAGTCTGCTTAACAGCACCATCCGGTCGGTGGAAAAACTAATTGGCAAGGAACTTTCTGTCGATTTGTTAAAACGGATTAACTGGCTGGATGCCTTTCAGGGCATGTCCATCGCCGGCAATGTGGTGTCCGGCGTGGGGACATTTTTCTCTTTTTTTATGAAGATGCTCATTGTGATTGTTTTTATGGCTTATATGCTGGCCGGACAGCCGCGTTTTAAGCGCAAGGTGGCCGCGGCCTTTCCGGAAAGCCAGTCCCGCAGCATTGAGGGCATGATCGATGCCATCACCTCAAAAATACAAACCTACCTAAGCACTAAAACCGTGGTGAGTTTTGTTACCGCGCTGATCGCCCTGGTCATTTTTTGGGGTTTCGGGCTGGATTTCGCGGTCTTTTGGGCTTTTGTCATTTTCCTGTTCAATTTTATCCCGAACATCGGTTCGATAATCGCCTCCTTTTTACCGGTTTTGTTTTCCGTACTGCAATTCGGCTCTTTCGGTACGGCATTGTGGCTGCTTATCGCCCTGAGTATTTTACAATTTATCATGGGGAATGTGATCGAACCGCGTATCATGGGTTATAGTCTCGATTTGAGTCCGGTTATGGTTATTATTTCGTTAATATTCTGGGGCTATATTTGGGGCGTGGCCGGCATGTTGCTCTCCGTGCCCATTCTCGCCACACTGACCATCATCACCGAACGGATCGAATCCTTGCGTTTTATAAGTGTTTTTCTGAAAGGTAAAGTAACGGATCATTCATAATTTTGGAGATTTATATGCGTTTGACCATATGGGGGATTGTAACCCTGATGATTATTTTAACATCGTGCCAGAATAAGCAATCCGAAACGGAAAGTGAACAGGCGCCGTTCAATGTAACCGCCGACCGTTTCGCGGATATCCGTGTCCTGCGTTATCAGGTACCCGGTTTTGAATCCCTGCCATTGCAAAAGAAAAAGCTGCTCTATTATTTGTCCCGGGCGGCATTAAGCGGGCGGGATATCATTTACGATCAAAATTACCGCTGGAATCTGGCCGTGCGACGCACATTGGAAGCGATGATTCGCAATCACATGGGCAGCGCGGAAAATGAAGATTATCAGAAATTTATTGAATATGTCAAACGAGTCTGGTTCTCCAACGGCATACACCATCATTATTCCACCATTAAATTTACGCCGGAAATCAGCAAGGCCTATTTTACAAAGTTGCTGGATGCCGTTCCTGAAAATCAACTTCCCCTACGCGAGGGGCAGGACAGGGAAGCGTTTACCCAATGGATTTTGCCGATCATTTTCGACCCCGATCTGGATAGAAAACGCGTTAATCTGGATCATGGCGTGGATCATGTTAAGGAGTCCGCCAACAACTATTATCAGGGCGTCACGCAAAAAGAAGTGGAAGATTTTTATGCCCGAAAAATCGATAAAAATGATCCACAGCCCATCTCATACGGTTTGAATTCCAGATTGGTAAAGGAAAACGGCGTTATCCGCGAAAAGGTGTGGAAAGTGGGCGGCTTATATGGCGCGGCATTGGAAAAAGCGGTTTTCTGGCTGCAAAAAGCCCGCGATGTGGCGGAAAATGATAAGCAAAAAAAGTGGCTGGATCTGCTTATCCGCTATTACCAGACCGGTGACCTTAAAATATTTGATGAATTCAGTATCGCCTGGGTGAATGATACCGATTCCGACATCGATCTGATTCACGGCTTTATCGAAGTTTACGGCGACGCCCTCGGTTATCGTGGCGCGTATGAATCCATAGTGGAATTAAAAGATCCGGTAGCATCCAAACGCATTGAAGCGATCAGCGCGCAGGCCCAATGGTTTGAAAATAATTCGCCAATCATGGATGAACACAAAAAAAGTAAAGTAAAAGGTATCACCGCCAATGTGATCAATGCGGTTATGGAAGCCGGTGATGCCGCGCCTTCCACTCCTATCGGTGTCAATCTGCCAAACGCCAACTGGATTCGCGCCACCCACGGTTCCAAATCCATTAACCTCGGTAATATCGTCAACGCCTATGACGAAGCTTCCAAAAGCAGCGGTATGTTGGAAGAATTTGCCTGGGATGAGGATCAGATCAAACTGGAACGTGAATGGGGCACGCTGGGCGACAATTTGCATACAGATATGCACGAAGTTATCGGTCACGCCTCCGGCAAAATCAACCCCGGGGTGGGCACGCCCAAAGAAACCCTGAAAAACTATTCTTCCACGTTGGAAGAAGCCCGCGCCGATCTGGTGGCTCTCTATTTTTTAATGGATGAACGCCTGGTGGACATGGGGATATTGCCCAATCTCAATCCGGGTAAAGCACAATACAACGACTACATCCGCAACGGATTGATGTTGCAGCTTCGTCGGCTTAAAAAGGGTGAGAATCTGGAAGAAGCCCATATGCGTAACCGTCAGTTGGTTGCCAAATGGGTTTATGAAAAAGGTAAAAAGGACAACGTAATCGAAAAGCGGGTACGTGACGGTAAAACCTTTTTTGTGATTAACGATTATATGAAACTGCGCGATTTGTTTGGTCAATTGCTAAGGGAAATACAACGCATCAAATCCGAAGGGGATTACGAAGCCGGTAAAAATCTGGTGGAAACCTACGGCGTAAAAGTGGACCCGGCGTTGCATGATGAGGTGGTGGCCCGCTACGCCAAACTGGATATTCCGCCTTATGCCGGATTTATCCAGCCCAAATTGACAGCGGTGGAAAAAAACGGGGAAATCGTTGATGTAACCATCACCTATCCGGAAGATTTTATGGAACAAATGCTGGAATACGCGGAAAAATATTCGTTTTTACCCACTTATAACGATTGATATTATCAGGGAACGGCTTATCCGCCGTTCCCTTTTTCTTTTGGCGCAAGGAACCGAAACAGCAGGCAGGCGTATAGGTCCCCATAGCTCAAATAAGAATTAAATAAACGAAAAGATCATGATACGACTCAATAATTTCATGCCCCACATCGAATATCCTACCGAATGGAAATACAGCGTGATCGGTTACGACTATGAGCGTGTACGACGGGCGGTTGAAGAGGTGGTACCGGGCGAATTCTCCCTTAAATTCTCCAATATGAGTTCTCAGGGCACGTACCAAAGCTTTCTACTGGTGGTGACCGTTGAGAGCGAAGAAATGCGTGAATCTCTTTTTTATAGTCTTAAACGCCATAAGGATATTTTTCACGTTTTATAAAACTTTCCGAAAATAGCCATCTACGAAAATCTATTAAATATAGATACGAGTCGGACGACCTTTGAAATAAAAAAGGGATATTGTGCAGGGACGCGGTATAACGCTTTTAAACGCTGCTTTACTCAGTTACACATTATTTGTGATGTTGTTCATCACCCTGACGCCATTCGACTATCACTGGCCGGAGCGCTTATACATTGTTACATTTTGGCAACCCCTGGAATCGCTGCAAAACATCTTTTTGTTCATCCCTTTTGGATATCTGACCGCCTCCTTGCTTCATGGAACAACCGGACATAAAATGCCACGTGTTGTGCTCATCGGTTTTTTACTGAGTTTGTTTATTGAAACCAATCAACTGTTTATTTATGATCGTTATACCAGCCCGAACGACATTTTCAACAATACATTGGGGGCGCTGCTCGGAGGGCTGTGTCTGAATCTGTTTGATCGTCTGAGCGCCTTCAGGGAAAAGGGCGGGGCATTGTTACGCATTCCGTTGATGCATGTGGTCTTATTGCTCATACCCTTGTTATGGTTAAATGCGGTGAGTACGGGAAAAAATGTCAACAGATTATGGAGCGCGCTATTACCGGGCATCGCGGCGGTTATCATCATGGCCGCCATCTACCGCAACGGTCGGAAGCGGGCACCCGATCTGCGCAAAATATCCGTAGCGATCTTTTTTAGCGCATGGTTTTTGGCTGCTTACATGCCCCAGTTGTTATGGTTACCCGGTCGGACGATAATCTTTTATATATTATTAGCCGCCGGATTGTGGATTTTGTTACGAAGAACGGCACACGGTCCCGTAACCGAACAACGTTATGAAATTCCCACGCTAAAAAAGGTTCTGCCTGTGTTTGCCCTTTATACGTTGTTTGTAACAGCCTGGCCGTTCAATGCCTTTCAGGAGTCCTTTCAATTGGCGTTTATGGGGGATCTTTTTACACGTGACACTTCCCTGAGATATATTTTCCGCCAAATGGAATACATGGCAGCTTGCGCACTGGCCGGTTACATCCTGGCCGAGGTGATGAACCGTAAAGGATTTCGGGCGGGGCGTTACGCCCTCTGGTTAATGCTGGGCACCCTGCTTCCGGAAATCTGGCGCGGTTTTCATCCCGATTACGG
>RFFS01000158.1 GCA_003696775.1 Calditrichota bacterium | reverse complement strand
CTGGTTTATCATTTGCTTCAGTACGATGCCCATGAACATCAGGATGTGGATGCCTGTATCATTGTGGCGCGGGAACTCACTCCCGCGGATTCCATCCATTTCCATCGCCGGGCTTTAATAGGGCTGGTAACCGAATATGGCGGCCCCACCAGCCACGCGGCCATTCTGGCCCGTTCCCTTGAGGTGCCGGCCATTGTGGGTGTCAATCAGCTAATGAAACAAGTGCAAAATGGCGATACGGTGATCCTGGATGCCCTGCGGGGTAAGCTGATACTGCGCCCCAATGATAAGGAACTGGCTGAATACCGGGCAAAGCAAACGGCCTATCAGGAACATAAAAAGGAACTGATCGCTCATCTTGACGAGGCCATTCACACCCTGCCCAACCGGCAAATTCGGCTGCTGGCCAACATCAATGAAATTTCCGAAGTGCCCATGGCGCAAAAATACATGGCGCGCGGTGTGGGATTGTATCGCACGGAATTACAGTTTATAGCCAAGGAACGCCTTCTGACCGAGGCCGAACAATACACTCTGTATCGGCAAATATTGGAGGCCTTCCCTGAACAACCGGTGACCATACGCGTCCTCGATTTGGGAGGGGATAAATTTCTGCCTTTTGCCGGGACGCATCACGAAGCCAATCCTTTTCTGGGGCTGCGTTCCATCCGCGCCCTGTTGACCCAGCCGGATATTTTCAAAACCCAGATACGGGCCATTCTGCGCGCCGCGGTTCACGGTCGGGCCCGCATCATGCTGCCGATGATTTCAAGTCGTGAAGAAGTGCTGAAAGCGCGAAAACTTATTCAAACCGTATGCGACGATCTGGAAAGGGAGAAGATTAAGTATAAAAAGGATGTCCCCGTGGGGATTATGGTGGAAATTCCTTCGGCGGCCCTGCTGATAGACCAGTTGCTGCCTTACAGCGATTTTGTCAGCATCGGTACCAATGATTTGGTGCAATACACGCTGGCGGTGGACCGGGGAAATGAACGTGTCGCTTCGTTTTATAATCCGCTTAATCCGGCTGTTTTGCAACTGATACACAAAGTGGCCCGGGCGTGTAAACGCAAAGAGACGCCATTGTCCGTATGCGGGGAAATAGCCGGCAATCCCCTGTACACCCAGTTGTTGCTTGCCCTGGATGTGGATGTCTTCAGCATGCAGCCGGCGCATATCCCGGTTGTGAAGAATGTGATCCGGCATACCACCCAAACCGATCTGCGCGAAATCCGTCAGCGGCTGTTCCGTTTTAAACGTCCGGAAAATCTTAAAAAATATTTAGCCGCTAAAGTAAAGCCATTTGTTTAAACCATAAACCCGATAGGGGGAACCATGCGCCATTTATTACTCCGGTTGTTTATTAACGCCGCCGCCTTCTGGTTGGTGGACGGTCTGTTCGACGGTGTCTGGTTTGAAAGTACGGGCGCCTTGTTGCTTACCGCCCTGATATTTGGCTTGCTCAATACCTTTATCCGGCCCGTGCTGATCATCATGACCTTGCCCATTAATATCTTAACACTGGGCTTGTTTACCTTTGTTGTTAACGCGATGATCCTGGAGCTGGCCGACTGGTGGGTGGATCGTTTTTATATCGATACGTTTATGACCGCCATCCTGGCTTCCATTGTCATCAGTATCGTCAGTTCCGCGTTAAGTTCCATTTTATATGAAGATTAGGAGAGAATATGCGTTTGTTAATATTAACGGTTTTGCTGATTAGCGGGGTACGGGCCGGAGATTTTGATACCTGGTTTACCGGGGCCACGCTGCGCGTTGATTATTTTCACAGCGGCACGGCGGAAAAAGAATATTTTGCCCTGGATGCCATGTATAAAACGGGAACATGGTCCGGCGCGCGTGTGGAACGGGTAACACCCCTGAATTTGGGGGAATATCAGATACGCATGTACGATGTGGCCAGTGGGACATTGCTGTACAGCCGAGGTTATTCCACGCTGTTTAATGAGTGGCAAACCACCGCCGAAGCTAAAAAAAGTTTTAAAACCGTTCACGAAAGCTGGCGGGTGCCCATGCCGCGTAAAACGGTACGACTAACGGTGGCGCGGCGCGATAAACAAATGCGGTTCAGGGAAATATGGAGCACGGAGATCGATCCGGCTCTGCCCCACCTGATACATGATAAGCCCCATCGGCCGGCATATAAGGTCTGGCCGCTCATGCAAAACGGTGACCCGTCTAAAAAAGTGGATATCGTCATTTTGGGCGATGGTTATACAAAGGAAGAAATGGAGCAATTTCGCCGGGATGCCCGGCATTACAATACGGTGATGTTTGATACCGAACCGTTTAAAAGTCATCGCAAGGCTTTTAATGTCTGGGTGGTGGAGGTGATTTCTCCGGAATCGGGGATATCCAAACCGGATAAGGGAATCTGGAAAGACAATGCCCTCGGTTGCGCGTATTTTACCTTTGGCTCGCCACGTTACATCCTCACGGAAAACAACAAAGCCTTAAGAGATGCCGCCGGTCTGGCGCCTTATGACTATATCAATATTCTGGTGAATGACAACCGTTACGGCGGTGGGGGAATTTACAACTTATACACCACTACCTATATGCGTGTGGATCAGCCCGGACAGGAATGGCAGATGGATTATGTGTATGTGCATGAATTTGGCCATGCCTTTGCCGGTTTGGGGGATGAATATTACAGTTCGTCCACGGGATATGATGCGTTTTACAGCGCCGGCGTGGAACCCTGGGAACCCAATGTGACCGCGTTACTGGATAAAAACAATATTAAGTGGAAGGAATTCATTACCCCGGGTATTGAAATACCGACCCCGTGGAACAAAAAGGAATATGATCGTCTGGCTTCGGCGCGGGCCAAACTGGACCGCCTGGCGCCGGATTATTATGTAAAACGCGAACCCTATATCCGTAAACAACATGAATTGCTGGCACACAGTCCTTTTGCCGGGAAGGTGGGCGCGTTTGAAGGCGCGGGGTATGAATCCCGCGGCTTATACCGTCCCTCCGTGGATTGCCGCATGTTCAGCCTGAGTCTGGTGGATTTTGATCCGGTGTGTAACCACGCCCTGGTTCGGGTAATCCAATATCTATCCCAATAAAATAAAAAATGAAATACAAACCAAAAAAGGAGCACAGCATGCGTCTTTTTAATAATGTCCGGGCCCTGGCTGCCTGGTTGTTAATTGGTACTTTGTTAATGGCTTGCGGCAATGATAAAGCCGGGCAAGCTCCAACGGGTTTTGAAAATATTGCGCCGGCGGAAGTAAAAGCTTTGCTGGATAAAAAAGCCGATGTGGTGCTGTTGGATGTCCGCACGCCGGAAGAGTTTGACGGTCCGCTGGGACATATCGACAACGCGATCCTGATACCGGTTCAGGAATTGGAAAAAAGAGTAGATGAACTTAAACCTTACAAGGATAAACAGATCATCGTTTATTGCCGTAGCGGGAACCGCAGCCGATTTGGCACCAAAATTTTGTTAAACCACGGTTATAAGGCGGTTAACATGACCGGAGGCATGAAAGGCTGGCGCCGCATGCAACAGCAGACTAAATAGCCAGATCGTCGGCCTGATGTTTTTCATTGAAAGCCTGAATGGAACGGGCCACATGGTCGATAAAATTGTGTTCCACCGAACGTAACGCCACTTTTGTGGCGTTTTTTATGGCCTTGGCGTTGGAACGGCCGTGGGCCTTGATAACGAGATGATTAAATCCCAAAATCGGCGCGCCGCCGTATTCCGAATAATCGGTTTTACGTTTGACTTTTTTGATGCCCTTGGCCAAAAACGCCAGGCCGATTTTCCAGGTCAGTTTTTTCTTAAAGGCGTATTTGCCCATATCTTTGGCCACTTCGCCCACGCCTTCCAGCAGTTTAAGCACTACATTACCCACAAAGCCTTCTGTGATCACCACATCCACTTCGCCACGCGGGATATCCTTGCCCTCAATATTGCCAATAAAATTTATGGAAGGTTCGTTTTTAAGGTATTGATAGGTTTGCGTAAGCACCGGACCGCCCTTGGTTTCTTCTTCACCGTTGTTCAATAAGCCGACCCGCGGTTTGTGTACGCCCATGACTTCTTCCACATAGTGGCTGCCCATAAAAGCGAAATGCACCAGTTGCTTGGCGGTACATTTTAAGGTCGCCCCCACATCCAGCATCAGGGCAAACCCGTTGCTGTCCGGCGTAAATTTGGCGGTGGGATAAATGGCGGCCAGGGCCGAGCGCTCCAGGCCTTCAATCATATGCAGGTATTTGGCCGAGGCCAGTACCGTGGCACCGGTATTCCCCGCGCTGACCAGGGCATCGGCTTTGCCTTCGTTCAGTAATTTCGTCGCCAGAATTATGCTGGCATCCGGTTTGGCGGCCAAAGCTTTTTTGGGGGAATCATCCATGGTGATAAAAGAGTCTGTATGTACGATTTCCACATCGCGGGTACAATGGTTGGCCTCCAGCTCGCGCCGTACGGCTTCCTGATCGCCAACAAAGATGATATCCATGTCGGGTTCTTCCCGCATGGCCTGGGTGACACCTTTAATAATCTCCGCCGGGGCGTAATCGCCACCCATGGCGTCCACGATGATTTTATGGGACATAATGACTCCTTATGTTAATATAGTCGAAATTACTGCCCATAGCAGCTATTCCATTGTGGGGTGTTATAATTTAATAAATGGCGCATAAAAAAAAAGAGGCGCTTTGTTCTTTATCCTTAGACGGTTGGAAATGGGATTGCATTAAATGGTTTGTTCGGTTATAATGAAATGGTCTTTTCGAATACTATCAATCGCAGAGGAGCGTCTATGTTGGATTTTAAGGGTAAAACGGTTGTTGTAACAGGCGGCAGCCGGGGTATTGGCGCGGCGACGGTGAAAGCCTTTGCCCGGGCCGGCGCTAACGTGGCCTTTAGCTATAACAAAAATTACAAAGCGGCTCTGGAGCTGGCCCAAAAATGTGAACGCTACGATGGCGATATCTTTTTTGCCGAATGCGATGTGAGCGTTTATACGGAAGTAGAACCCTTTTTGGAAAAAGTTGAAAAAAAGTTCGGTACCCCGCATATATTGGTCAATAACGCCGGTATTTGGAATGCCGCCGATTTTGAAAGCATTACGGTGGATATCTGGCGTAAAATGCTGCAAATCAACCTCGATTCGGTCTTTTATTTTACCACATTGGTGGCGCGACGCATGAAAGAGAACGAAATAAAAGGCGCCATCATCAATATTGCTTCCACGGCCGGTCAACAAGGCGAAACCCGGCACGCCCATTACGCGGCCACCAAGGGCGCCATTATCAGTTACACCAAATCCATGGCCGGCGAACTGGGCCCGCACGGCATACGGATCAATGCGCTGGCGCCGGGCTGGGTGCGTACGGATATGAGCGCCGCGGCCATTAAGGAAAACGAAGCTGATATTCTTAAAAACATGCCGCTTGGAAACATCCCCGAGGCGGATGATATCGCGCCGGGTATTTTGTTTCTGGCTTCGGATATGGCACGTGCCATGACCGGTGCGGTGTTAAGTATGAATGGCGGCAGCGTTTTATATGATTGAGGGGATACAATGACCTACGATGAAGCTTTAAAATTATTGCTGGATTATACGGAAACTCCCGGGTTGCAAAAACATGCTTTTGCGGTGGAAGCGGCCATGCGTGCTTACGCCCGCAAGTTCCAGGCTGATGAAGAACAATGGGCGGTAACCGGTTTGCTTCATGATTTTGATTATGAGAAATACCCCGAAACCCATCCCTATAAAGGGTGTGACATGCTTCGGGAAATGGGCGTGGATGATGCAATCGTTCAGGCCATAATGGGGCATGCTGTCTATACGGGCGTCCTGCGGGAAACCCTGATGGCCAGGGCCTTGTTTGCCGTGGATGAGTTATGCGGCTTTATAACCGCCGTGACCCTTGTACGTCCGAACAAAGCCTTGAGCGAGGTAACGGTAAAATCCGTTAAAAAGAAGATGAAAGATAAACGATTCGCGGCCAAGGTTAACCGGGATGAAATGCGTCAGGGCGCCATGGAACTGGGAGTGGAATTTGATGAGCACGTCCGGTTTGTAATCGATGCGCTCAAACCCGCCGCGGAGCGGCTGGGGCTGGGAAGCTAAATTATTTGTCTGTGTACCACCATAATACATAATCCGCTAATTACTGTTAGTCCCGCCCGGCGTGCCCGTTCTTCCGCTTCCGGATGATGTACCCCCAATTGCAGCCACAAAACAGGCGCCTTCTTTTGTATGGCCTGCGCCACTATTTCCGGCACCGCCGAAGAACGCCGGAAAACATTCACAATATCAACCGGTTCCGGTATGGATAGTAAATCCGGATAACACCGCTGCCCCAAAATGGTTTCGTGGTTGGGGTTGACGGGAATGATCGTGTAACCCGCTTTAAGCAAATAATGGCCGATATCGTATGAAGGCCGGTAAAAATTCGGCGAGGCGCCGACAATGGCGATACGTCGGGCTTTTTTGAGCAGGGTGGCGATTGCCTCACGCGTTGGCATCATGATAAACGTCTGAGTAATTCCTTGATTTTGGTACTGTTTGGAATATTAAAATGCGGATTGTCCAGAATCATATCGGTCAGGGTTTGATAATTTTTATAATCCAGTTTATGAAGCTGTAAATAGTGCATGTGCTTGCTGAGTGTTTGCACATCGCCGCGTTGCACAGGGCCGGTGAGCAGGTTTTCCGTGGAGCTGTTTTCCAGACCTTCGGCGATGCCGCGCACCAAAGGGGCCAGGACCTCATTTTTGGGGATGTCTTGTATGCCCGTGCTGACAAGAATATTTTCCGCGAAACTTAGTACGGCCGTTACAAAATTCGACGCGTAAACCGCGGCAATGTGCAACGCCAGCTTTTGGTCTTCATCAAGTTTGAGCAGACGGGAATGGGCCGTCTGGACAAATTTGTAGATAAACGGTAAACATTCTTCATCGCCTTCAAAGGAATAGATGATGTTTTCCATACGCTCCGGCGGCATAAAGGGGGCCGGGAAGGACTGTAAGGGATGCAGCGATCCGTAATAGCCGCCTTTGCTACGCAGATAATCCAGTTCGGAAGCGGGCAGAGAGCCGCTCATATGGACGATGACCCGTTGCCGCTGGTAAAACAGTAAAAGCTTGCGTGAGGCTTCCTTGATGTAATCATCCGGAACGGTAATAAAAATGGCCTCCAGCGAGGAGACCATGTTGATATCCAAAAAATTGGTATAATCGCCCGGGGTTAGGTATTGGCTGGAAAAGAGGTTTTTCTCCTTGCGTCCCAATATCAATGCCGAGCCGGGAAAGTGTGTATCCAGAAAGCGGTAGAGTGATGTGCCCAAACGTCCCGATCCGATGATCAGAAACCGTTTGCCCTTAATCCCATTTGACATCGTCGCTCTTTTCTCCAACGTATTTGTCTTTGGGAAAGAATCTCAGATAGATGACATCGCTTAAAGCAATGGCTTCCTTGGAGTACGGATTGATCTCTTTTTCATAAAACACATCGTCGATAATGCGCGAAGCCGCCTTCCAGGTGCTTTCGGCGTTAAGTGTGTTTAAAAAGTTTACGAAGTCCTGTTCATTCTTTTTAAATAATTTTTTAATAATTTTCCGGCGAATCCGACCTGTGATCATGGTGTTCAGGTCTTCAAGAGGGGAGTCGCTCTGAATTTGCCGCGCCACATGGTCGGCCAGGTCTTCGGCGACATTATGACTTGCGGAGGCTGCCGGCGTGGCGGTTGCTACCGGTGTTTCCTCTTCCTCATCATCAAAATCATCTTCCGCGTTTTCTGCTATAAAAGCCGGTGTTTCTTCCACCGGGGCTTCGGCCACGGCAATTTCCTCCACGTCCACGGTCGGGGCGGCCGATTCAATGTCTTCGTATTTCACAAATGCGGATTCCGCCGCGGCGGTTTCACCCTTGCCCTTGAGTTGGCCGTCACGCAACAGGGTCTCGATTTCCTCAAGCGTTAAAACTTCCACTTCATCCCGATATTTGATGTTTTGTACCAGATCGGAAAAGTCATCCAGATTACGGTCGCTTAACGCATCGTATAATATTTCGGTGGAAAGTTCGTTTACATCCTCCTGCCGGGCTTCACCTATGGCTCCCATGATGGCCTTCACCGTTTTCATGGTTGTTTCCAGTGTATTATTTTCAAATGCTTTTTCATCGATCTGATCGATCAGGTCCACAAATTGAGATTTGGATATGGAATGCAGATATTTGGCGTTGAAATAGTCGGAGATGGCGTTTTTGTAATATTCAAAGCGCGAAAAATATTTAAGTGTGTCATATACCTCCATGGTGGACACCACATCATTATTGCGGAAGATAAACTGAGTGAGCGTACGGTGGGGTTTCACCACGTACGTCAGTTCCAGTTTTATGGCCCGTTCCAATAAATGGTTGAACTGCGTCAGTGAAAAAACGGCGTTCATTTGTAAATGATCAAAAATTTTATCGATCAACATGCGTACCTGCGGATCGTCATAATCAAAGCGTTCGGAAACGAATTTTTCCTCTTCCTCGCGGATCCACATCTGAACTTCCTGGTCGAAAAAATGCTGCAGGCTTTGGGGTATATCAAGGGTTTTCAGATAGGCGAGGGGAATCGAGGTCATGCGTTTATCTTTAAGCACAATTTCGCGCATCCGGTCGGTAAAAATATCGATGGTTTTTTCCAGCATGTCATACTCCTGTAATTGCGGGCTTGTTTTTTTAATTTACGTGTAATGAACCAAGGGGGCAAATAGCCGACCGATTATAATTTTAATCGCCATGTGTTTGCACCCATACGGAGCGTTGTCGGGGACCGTCAAATTCGCAAAAATAGATGCCCTGCCAGCGTCCCAGTTGCAGGCGGCCCCGGTGTATGATAATCTGAACCGAAGAGCCGAACAGGGATGCCTTGATATGCGCGGCGGAATTCCCTTCAAAATGGTGGTAGCCATCCTCAAAGGGAACGATTTTGTTTATTTCATAAATCATGTCGTGCCGTACATCGGGATCGGCGTTTTCATTGATGGTTACGCCCGCGGTTGTATGGGGGATAAACACGGTGACTATTCCCTCTTGTATGCCACTTTCGGCGACGATGGCCGCAACTTCAGTTGTAATGTCGGGGAATTCCGTCCTGTTGTGCGTTTGGATGTGAAATGCCTTCATAATGCCTCGTCAGGTTTTGAGTTTCTTTTTGCGGGCGGCGGGAAACAGCACATTATTTAAAATTAAGCGATAGCCCGGAGAATTGCGATGAATATCCAGGTCCGTAGGCGGATCACCCACCCGGTGGGTGTAATCTTCCGGGTCGTGTCCGCCGTAAAAGGTAAAGGTGCCCCGACCCAGGTTGCCATGAATATATTTCACCTCATTCGTTCCTTCGATTTTACCCATAATCGTCACGGCGTCCTTGATTTTTTCTTCGCGGAACATGGTGGTTTGTCCCATAAATCCCTTTACAAGAGCCACATGGTTTTGGGTTAGCATGGTCGGCACGGGATCGTATTTGGCGGAAAATTCAAACAAGCTAAAATAATCCGCTTCCGGGTCGCGCACCCGCGGCTGGTTGCTGGGTGGCACATCGATGTCCGAATATTCGTACACTCCCGGATCGGTGATCAATTTAAAATCCTTAAAGGCAAACGTTTGGCTGTAATCCAGCCTGGAGGCGTAAGCCGGGTCAACGGGATCGCCGTCGAAAACGGAGGCGCAAATATCGGTGTTACCGGCGCTTAGGGCGATGTCCAGGGCGTCTGTGGCGGAACACATGGCAAATAAAAAACCACCGTTAAGCACATATTGGCGAATGGCGCGGGCAACCGCCAGTTTTTCTTTTGATACTTTGTCGAACCCCAGTTCCCGGGCCAGTTTTTCAGCCTCGGCCTGATTGCGGATATACCAGCTTTCGTTGCGAAAACTGCCCCAAAACTTCCCGTATTGACCGGTGAAATCCTCGTGATGCAGATGCAGCCAGTCGTACTCTTTTAACTTGTCATCCAGCACTTCCCGGTCGTAAATCTGATCGTATTCGATCTCGGCATAGGTCATGGCCAGTGTAACGGCATCATCCCAGGGTTGGTAGCCCGGCGGCGAGTAAACGGCGATTTTGGGCGCTTTTTCCAACAGCACCTTTTCCATATTGCTTTCTTCTATGGTGTTATAAATATTGTTCACGGTTGCGCCGTTTATATTTTGATAGCTGACGCCGCGCAGGCGCAGCATTTTTTCGAACATCGGGGTGCCGGTAAATAAAAACGAACCGCCACGATAGTTGAGTAGCCACTCTACATTAATCCCGGATTTTAAAACACGGTAGGCCACGCCATAAGCTTTAAGATGATTTTGCTGAGTATTGTCCATGGGGATGAGGATGTATTGCGCGCGGATGGTTTGCGCGCTCAGCAAACATACAATCACACTCAGTAGGATGCGCTTCACGGTTGTCTCGTTTCGGTTTTGTTTAACATACGTGCCTGTTTCCGGGCCTCATCAGCGTAGAAGCCGGAGGGAAAACGAATCATGATCTGTTCGTACCAGTTGCGCGCTTTTTCATACGCTTTGCTATCCCGGTATAAACCGGCCAGGGTGTAAATAATTTCATCCGCCTGCGGATCATCGGCGTTTTGCCGCAGCCATTGTTCGGCGACCTCAATCCCCTTTTGAGGGGTTTGCAGCCTTGCATACAACTCCAATGCTTTATTTAAAGCCTCGCGGGACAGGGGGCCGTGCCGGGTGGCCAAAGTGGAAAAGACGGCGGCGGCTTTGTCCGGTTTATTTTGTTTTTCCAGAAAAAGCGCGTGGGCATAAACGGCCAGCGCGCTGCTGTCGCCCGGTAAATTTTCCAGTAAAAACAGCCGTTGCAAAACATTGTTGGACAAGGTATCCGACAGCCCCGCGGCACTTAAGAGCGTGGTATATTTTTTCCGGGCTTGTTTAAAACGGGCGCTGTAAAAGTCCAGTTCCGCCAGGTGCCAGCGGGCGATATTTTTTAAGGAAGGGCTCTGTAAGGCGTTGTATTGTCGCCGCGCCTCTTCAATCTGATTCTTTTCGATGTGGATGCGGGCGATTTTCAAACGCAGGCGGTCGGCATCGCGTTTGCCGATTTTTTGCAGGGGGAAGAGAGTATAAAACCGCAGGGCCTCGTCCGGGTCGCCGTAAAAATTTTTGTAAATATCGCCGGCAAGCATGGCGGCGGCCACTTTTTTATGACTGTTGCGATCCATGAGTTGCCGCAGGCGTTCCAGCGCGTCACGTATCAGTTCCGCCGCCTTATCGGCTTGTGCCACGCGGATGCTTTGGGCGTAACGGTATTCGGCGCGCGCCAGCATGTAAGAGGGATTGTCGGCCCGGGGCCCGGAAAGGTTCTGCAACAGATCGTGGTAAGCCTTTAAAACGTACGGCCACTGCCGGCTGCGTCCGGCTTCATTTATAAAGCGGTTAAGATAAAGCCCCTTGTTGACACTTTGGGTGCTTTTCTCCAGAAGTAGTGTCTGTTGATAGGCGTCGTCATACCGTCCGGCGCGCATGTACAAATACATCAGCAGTTCCGCCACCGCCGGGTTGGCGTTTTTCTCAGATTCCAATACGCTTATGATGCGATCCGCGGCTTCGGCATCCCGCGCCAGGCCCAATAAAACGGAACGGATATAGCCGCCCTGTTTGGGACGGGCCAGCAGGTAACGCATATAATATGTGGTGGCCTTTTCATAATCCGATTGAACACGGTAAAGATTGCCCATATCCATCCAGAGAGTGGATTCATCGGGGAATTTTTGCATCGCGGCGATGTAAACTTCCGTGGCTTCATCCCATAAACGATGGGCGTACAGGGTTTGCGCCACACGGCGGTAATGCATCAATGTGGCGTCGGGTTTTTGGTAAATGGCGCGCCACACGGCCATTGCCTTTTCCTTTTCACCGTTCAGAAAATAGGCGCTGCCCAGGGTAAGCCGATAGCCATACTGTGTGGGGAATTGTAGGACAACATCATTTAAAAAAACAATCCATTCCGGATAATTTTTTAGCTCATTGTAACAACGGTTGATATTGCCGATGATTTTGGGCGTATGTTGTCCGGAACGATAAAGGGGCAGCAACAGATTCAGCGCCTGGTCATATTGACCGGCGCGCATCAGCCGTTCCACGCGGCCCGTACCGTTTTGGACGGGGGGCGGGCTGAGGGCGGAAACGGTATTGAGCCCGCCTATGCTAAGCAATAGTAAAACGGGTAATAATTTCATCACAAATCATCATTCCTTTTTGGGTCAGACGAAAACAGGCGTCTTCTTCTTTTGCGTATCCGTTATCGGTCAACATCCGACATGTTTCTCCAAACTGTTCCTGGAAGGGGATATGATAATCCCGGGCAAATTTTTCCATATCGATGCCTGTACGGGTACGCAGGCCAAGCATAATGGTTTCAAACATCCGCGTGGGGCGATCCAGTTTTTCGTGAAAGGTGACGGGTGATTCGCCTTTTTGTATGCGTTGTATGTAGGTTCGGGCGCTGCGCGCGTTGCTCCACCTTTCTTCCGGCCAGTAACTGTGCGCGGAAGGTCCGAATCCCAGCCACGGGGTATGGTTCCAATATTTGCTGTTATGCCTGGAAATGAGCCTATCGTTCCGAGCGAAATTGGATACTTCGTACATCGTGTATCCGCCGTCCGTCAGCGCTCGTATGGTTTCGCCGTAGAGACGTTGTTCCAACTCCTGAGGAGCCTGGCGCAGCTTGCCTTCGTCCCGCCAACGGGTAAACAGGGTACCCGGTTCAAAAATCAGGCTGTATGCGGATATATGCTCCGGTTCCAGACGCAACACCGTTTCCAGATTGGCCCGCCAGCCTTTCAGGGTTTGGCCGGGCAAAGCAAAAATCAGGTCCAGGCTGATGTTGTCAAATCCCGCTTCCCGGGCGTTGTAAAAAGACTCCAACGCCTGACGCGCGGTGTGGATGCGCCCCAGGGAACGGAGATCGTCATCATTAAAACTTTGCACCCCCATGCTCAATCGGTTAACGCCCATGAGGCGCAGGGCTTTCAACTTTTGGAGGGTCAGGGTTCCCGGATTGGCTTCCAGAGTGATTTCGTGGTTTTGGGTAATGGAAAAGGTCCGGGTCAGTGTGTCGAAAATTTCCCGCAGTTCGTCGATTTCCAACAGGGAAGGGGTGCCGCCGCCCAAATAGATGGTATCAAAAGGTTGAAGATTATAGGGTGGCTTTCCATAAGAACGGATTTCCCGGCACAAAGCGGGGACAAATGCCGGGCGTGTATCCTGTTGCGTGATGGAATAAAAATCGCAATAGGCGCACTTGGTGTCGCAATAGGGGATGTGCAGATAGAGTCCCGGCAAATTATTGGTGTGCGCCATGCGTGCAGCCCGTGTTAGCGGATAATGGTCCCGATGCGGTTGAAACGGATCATGTTGTAAAAACGGCTTAGGGGCTGACGTGTGTCAAAAGAAAAGTAGATCACCAATGCCTGTCCGATAATATTTTCGTGTGGAACAAAGCCCCAATAGCGGCTGTCCAGACTGTTGTCGCGGTTATCGCCCATGGCCCAGTATGCGTTGGATGGAATGGTGATCGGGCCGTAGTTGTCCCGGCTGCCCAGGCGCATAAACGTGGGCGACATGGGGCGGTTTTTCGGGATGATATCGCTGTATATATGTTTCATGTGCGGGGGCCTGGGAAAGGGTTTGCCATCCACAAATACCTCTTTATTGATGACTTCGACGGTTTGTCCTTCCTTGGCGATGCAGCGTTTGATGTAATCTTGCGTTGGATCGACGGGATAACGGAAGATGATGATGTCGTACGGTTCCGGATCGCGCAGGGCGGGGAAGCGGTACCACGGCAGATTAACGCCAATGGAAGTAAAGGGGATGCCGATCCAGTCCGGGGTACGCATGCCATACGTGAATTTGTTGACCAACAGAAAATCACCCACCAGCAGGGTATCTTCCATGGAAGAGGTGGGGATGGTGTATGCACCAACGATGAACTGGCGGATAACCAGCGCGGCGATGAGCGCCATGAATAAGCCTTCAAAAAAACCGCGTTCGCGTTTGTTCTTTTCTTCTTTTTTATGTGCCAAAATGCCTCCGGAATTAATCGCCGTCACCGTCCATGGAAAGCACCGCCAGAAACGCTTCCTGGGGAATTTCCACCCGGCCGACCTGCTTCATACGTTTTTTACCTTCTTTTTGTTTCTCCAATAGTTTGCGCTTACGCGAAATATCACCGCCGTAACATTTGGCCAGCACGTTTTTGCGCAGGGCCTTCACCGTTTCCCGCGCGATGATTTTACTGCCGATGGCGGCCTGAATGGCCACTTCGAACATTTGCTGGGGAATCAGAGTTTTCAGATGGCGCGTCAGTTTGCGCCCCCAGTCGTAGGCTTTGTCGCGATGGACAATGGTGGAAAGGGCGTCCAGGGGTTCGCCGTTGATCAGAATATCCAGCTTCACCAGCTTGGATTCACGGTATGCGTCAAAGTCGTAATCGAGCGAAGCGTACCCGCGGGTATAGGATTTTAATTTATCGTAAAAATCGAAAATCACCTCGGCCAGGGGGAATAAAAAGGTCATGTCCACCCGGTTGGTGTCCAGGTATGTCTGATTGACATAAATGGCGCGTTTTTCCGTGCTGAGACGCATGATGTTGCCGATGTATTCCGGTGGCGAGATGATTTGCGCTCGGATATAGGGCTCTTCAATTTTTTGGATAACACCGGCATTGGGAAGATCGGCGGGATTGTCTATTTCCTTGATGTCGCCATTAGTTAAATGGACGCGATATACCACGTTGGGCACGGTGTTGATGATGCTTAAATCATATTCTCTTTCCAGCCGTTCCTGAATGATTTCCATGTGCAGCAGACCGAGAAAGCCGCAGCGGAATCCAAAGCCGAGCGCCTTGGATGTTTCGGGCACATAAACCAGCGCGGAATCGTTCAGGGAGAGTTTTTCCAGTGCGTCGCGAAGGTCTTCAAAGTCTTCGCTGATGATGGGATAAATGCCGGAAAAAACCATAGGCTTAACATCTTTATAGCCCTTCAACGGTTCATCCGCTGGGTTTTTTGTATGTGTTACCGTATCGCCCACTTTGGTGTCGCGCACATTTTTGGCGCCGGTAATCAGATAGCCCACTTCGCCCGCTTTCAGTTCTTTCACCGGCTCCCGGTTCAGGCGTAAAATGCCGATTTCATCGGCGTTGTATTCCTGCCGGGTGCTCATGAATTTAACCGGATCACCTTTGCGCAGGGTGCCGTTAAAAATGCGGATAAAAGCAATGGCGCCGCGATAACTGTCGAAAATGGAGTCGAAGATCAGAGCCTGTAATTTATCATCCGGCTCGCCTTTGGGCGGCGGGATTTCATGGATGATGGTTTCCAGAATATCATGTATGCCCAGGCCGGTTTTGGCACTGGCCGGTAATATTTCGTCCGGATCGCAACCGATCAGATCGACAATTTGGCGTTTAACATTATCCACCTCGGCGCTGGGCAGGTCCACTTTGTTTATAACGGGGATGATGGCCAGGTCATTTTCCAGCGCGAGGAAAAGGTTGGAGATGGTTTGAGCCTCGATACCCTGTGCAGCGTCCACCACCAGCAGCGCCCCCTCACAGGCCGCCAGGCTGCGCGATACTTCATAGCTGAAATCCACATGGCCCGGAGTGTCGATCAGATTGAAGATATAGGTCTGCTTATCATCGGCGTGATAGGTCATGCGGATGGCATGGGATTTAATGGTGATGCCCCGTTCCCGTTCCAGGTCCATGCTGTCCAAAACCTGTTCCTTCAAATCCCGGCTGGCGATGGTTTGGGTCTCTTCCAGTAAACGATCGGCCAGGGTCGATTTTCCATGGTCGATATGAGCGATTATACAAAAGTTGCGGATATTATCCTGATTCATGTAATTCCGATGGTCAACGTTAAATTTTAGCCTTGCAACTTAATGATAACCATGTTTAAAAGCAATCGGACGGCGGAGTCACGGATGCCGCGGCGGTTTTCCTTTTGTCGAAAAAAAACGCGGGGGTAAACTCTCCGTGCCGGCTATCCGATGATATAACTTGATTTTAAGAGCATATGCTTTAAATTATGACGATTTATCAAAATCAATAATCGGCGGTAGAATGGGAAATTTGAAACCGGTTTTAAGCATGGAATTGTAGCGGAAATTGAAATGGAAAACTTTTATAATCTGCCACTTGAAGAAAAAATCGGTCGGTTAAAGGAACGGGAAGACCTGCCGCGTCACATCGGCATCATCATGGATGGAAACGGCCGCTGGGCCAGGGCCAAGGGGCTGCCACGGGTTGCGGGGCATAACATGGGTGTAAATTCCGTGGAAGATGTGGTGGAAGGTTGCGCCGAGATCGGCATTAACAATCTGACTATTTATACCTTTTCCGAGGAAAACTGGAAACGCCCCCCGCGTGAAGTGGCGGCGTTGATGCAGCTTTTGGTAGCCACCATTAATCGTAAACTGAAAAAGCTTGTTCAGCAAAATGTCCAAATCCGAACCATCGGCCATTTAAACAAACTGCCTTCGGCCGCGCAACGCACCATGATGTCGGCCATTGAAAAGACAAGACGTAACACCGGTCTGATCCTTAATGTGGCCCTTTCCTACGGCGGGCGTCAGGAATTGATTGACGCTTTTCGCAAACTGGCTCATCTGGTAAGCCGCGGTGAAATCAGTCCGGATGAAATCACCGATCAACTGATCAGTAATGAGTTGGATACCAAAGGGCAGCCGGACCCGGATTTGATTATCCGTACCGGCGGTGAAAACAGGATCAGTAACTTTTTATTGTGGCAAATCGCTTATTCTGAAATTTACGTAACGCCAACACCCTGGCCGGAATTTCGTAAACCGCAACTGGCGGACGCTTTGTGGAGCTTTTTGCAACGCGAGCGCCGCTTCGGCATGATTTCCGAACAGGTTCAGAATAAGGCGACTGTCCCCCAGATGTAATGCCCGATCAAAAAAAAATCAAACAGATAAAGCACTATACGCTTTCCTTTAAGCTGTTCTTTCAGGCTTTCTGGAAAACCATACTCACCTGGATCATCCTGGTAACCTTTGTCGTGGTGGCCATCCATTATAATGTGGATAAGTCGGTGATCGGTGGGTTTGTGGTGATCTTCGGTATTGTTTCCCAGGCTTTTATCGGGCTCATCAATATCATCGGTCTGGTTCCGATTGTGGGGCCCATCGTGGCCAAAGTGCTGGCCCTGCCTCTGTTTTGGCTCATCAATGCCCTGGGCTATTTTGTGTCGATCATCGCCATAAAAAGGGGCTACAGCAAGGATGTGGTGAATTATCGCATCCTGACCGTTGTGCTGTTGGTGGGGATCGTCATCGGATTTATCCTCGGTAAAATAATCTGACCATGTCCGATTATGCAACGGTTGTCAGCGAGCTGTATGACCTCCAAAAATTTGCCATTAAACTGGGTCTGGAAAATATCCGCGCCCTGTGCGCCGCTCTGCAAAATCCTCAGGAACGTTATCCCGTCATTCATGTAGCCGGCACCAACGGAAAAGGCAGTACCAGCCTGTATCTGGCGCATATTCTGCAGGCGCATGGTCTGAAAACCGGCCTGTTTACCTCGCCACATTTAACGGACTTTCGCGAACGCATCCGCGTAAACGGGCGTTTGATTCCGGAACAGGATGTCATGGATTTTTGGAAACAGGTAAAACCGCAAGTGCTGCAACGTAAGGCCACTTTTTTTGATACCACTACCGCCATGGCCTTGTGGTATTTTGCCCGTCAGCAGGTGGATGTTACGGTTATGGAAACCGGGTTGGGCGGCCGACTGGATTCCACAAATATCGTTCCCTCGCGTTGGGCGGTGATCACGCCCGTTTCCTTTGATCATCAAAAACAGTTGGGCCATACCCTGCGCGATATCGCGGGAGAAAAAGCGGGTATAATTAAGGAAAACGCTCAGGTGATTTCCGCGCCACAACAGGCCGGGGCGCTTGAAGTGCTGAAAGCAAGAGCCGGGTCCCAAAAAGCCCGATGGATTTATTTGTCCGATGCAGTGCGTTGGCAATACACTCCGGGTGATGGTTTCCATGTGGAAGGTCCCTGGGGAGCGGTGCGGGGACATTTACCCCAGCCCGGCGCCATGCAGGTGGAAAACTTCTCTTTGGCATGTCTGGTCGCTTATAATTTTTTAAGGGAGCATGGCCTTGCGTGGAATGGAGTCGCCCTGGAAGAGCGGTTGTCCGCCATGCGTTGGCCGGGACGTCTGGAGCTGGTGCGGCGTTCCCCTGATATCTATTTCGATGTCAGCCATAATGCACAGGGCATTGCCCGTACCGTCGAGACGTTTTTCTCGCTTGTTGGAAAAAGAAAAGCGCACCTGATTCTTGGGTTGGTTAACGACAAGGATATGGAAGCCATCGTGCGTTTGCTGGTTGCCCGGTTCGCGTCGGTGACGGTAACCGAGCCGGAAAGCGGACGGCGTCAGGACGGACGTCTTTTGGCGGATGCGTTTGAACGACAGGGGCAAAAAGCAAAATTAATTAAAGATTCCCGGGAGGCATACGAGTTTGTGAAGAAAGGAATCGATCAAAAAGATGTGCTGCTGGTCATGGGCAGCCACTATTTGATCGGTGCCCTAAAAAGAACGGTTGACATATACGGGCTTGTTAAGTAAATTGCCAGCCTTGTTATTGTTTCTTTCAAACAACCTCGACGTGTAAAAAAACTAAAACTTCAAAAAACATACATTTAAAAATACCTTCGGGTATCATTATATAACAAATACATATTCCCGGACATACCATCGCATAATTTATAACTTAAAAGGACCTGCCATGTTGGATATTGAAGAACTAAAGAAGAAAAAAATAACCGAATTGACCGAGATAGCTAATGAGCTTAATATTTCAGGCGCATCGGGATTAAAAAAACAGGAATTGATTTTCCGGATTCTGGAAGAACAGACCGCCCAGGAAGGCCTGATCTTTTCCAAGGGCGTGCTGGAAATTTTACCGGACGGATACGGCTTTTTGCGATCGCAAAATTACAGTTACCTGCCCGGCCCAGATGACATATATGTATCGCCTTCACAAATTAAGCGATTTGGTCTGCGTACAGGCGATACGGTTACCGGTCAAATTCGTCCGCCCAAGGATAACGAGCGCTTTTTTGCCCTGTTGCGGGTGGAAGCGGTCAACTTTGAAAGCCCGGACAAGGCCCGCGAACGTAAATTTTTTGATACGCTGACGCCGCTTTATCCCAATGAAAAAATAGAGCTGGAAACCGTGCGCAATGATTACTCCATGCGCATAATGAATTTGCTTACACCGATAGGTAAAGGGCAGCGTGGTTTGATTGTCGCCCAGCCGCGTACCGGTAAAACCATTCTGATGCAAAAAATCGCCAACGCCATATCGCAAAACCATCCGGAAGTGGAGTTGATGGTGCTGCTGATCGATGAAAGACCCGAAGAGGTAACCGACATGGAACGTTCCGTTGAGGCGGAAGTGATCAGTTCAACTTTTGACGAACCGGCCGAACGCCACGTTCAGGTGGCCGATATGGTTTTGGAAAAAGCCAAGCGGCTGGTGGAGTACAATAAGGACGTGGTGATACTGCTGGATAGCGTAACCCGCCTGGCCCGCGCGCACAATACCGTAATCCCGCACAGTGGTAAAATCCTTTCCGGCGGAGTGGATTCTAATGCCCTGCAAAAGCCCAAGCGCTTTTTCGGTAGCGCCCGTAATCTGGAAGAAGGCGGCAGTCTGACCATTATCGCCACGGCGTTGATCGATACCGGCTCGCGCATGGATGAAGTGATTTTTGAAGAATTTAAAGGGACGGGTAATATGGAGCTGGTGCTGGATCGACGACTGTCCGACCGCCGTATTTTCCCTGCGATCGACATCAATAAATCCGGAACGCGTAAGGAAGAACTGTTGCTCACCCGTGAGGAACTTTCCCGTATCTGGGTGTTGCGTAAATTCCTGAATGAGATGAATGTGATCGAGGGGATGGAATTTTTATTGGATAAAATGCGTGAAACAAAAAGCAATAAGGACTTTTTGCGTTCCATGAATTCATAACGGCAATGTGCAAAAAGGTTTGCTAAAATAGCCCGCGCTCTGTATATTTCAAGGCTATTGGACATTGGAGGATTACATGAAAAAAGATATACATCCCAAATACGATTTCGTTGTGTATAAAGACACTTCGTCGGATTTGGCTTTCTTAACCCGATCAACCGCGACCTCAAAAGAAACGATTAAGTGGGAAGACGGCAAGGAATATCCGTTGATCAAAGTGGAAATTTCCAGCGCCTCTCATCCGTTTTTTACCGGTAAACAAATGCTGGTGGATTCCGCCGGTCGTGTGGAGAAATTCAGAAGAAAATACAACCGATAACGCATCGGAACCCTATTTTAACGGAATGGCCGCCTTGTCATTCCGTTTTTTGTTTATAGCCCGTCAAACCACGTGAGTAGCATGAAAGATAAAATCGAGACCCTTCGCAAAAAACTGGATGAACTGAACGAAGCTCTGTCGCAGCCCGGTGTCCATCAGGACCCCAAGCGCTTCCGCGATTTAAGTCGTGAGCATAGTGAAGTCTCCAAAATCATGGAAGTGGGAGAGCCTTACCTGAAAGCGTTATCTGATTATGAAGGCAATCAGGAATTGATTGCCGAAGCGGAAGACCCGGAGTTGGTGGAGATGGCACAAATGGAGCTGGAGGAATTAAAAGGCCAAATCGAAAGATTTGAAGAAGAGCTTAAAGTTTTATTGCTACCCAAAGACCCCGAAGATCACAAAAACGCCATTGTGGAAATACGCGCCGGTACAGGTGGCGATGAAGCGGCGATCTTTGCCGGTGATTTGTATCGTATGTACAGTAAATATTGTGAACAGCACGGCTTTAAGACCGAGATTATGAACTCCAACCCCTCGGAACGTGGTGGTTTTAAGGAAGTCATCTTTTCCGTGGACGGCGACCACGCATACGGCACGTTAAAGTTTGAAAGCGGCGTACACCGGGTGCAGCGCGTACCCGATACCGAAACACAGGGACGGATACATACCTCGGCTGTTTCCGTGGTGGTTCTTCCCGAAGCCGAGGAAGTTGATGTGGAAATCGATCCTAATGAATTGCGCATCGATGTGTACCGCTCCAGCGGTCCGGGCGGTCAAAGCGTCAATACCACGGATTCCGCTGTGCGCATTACACATATACCCACCGGTATTGTTGTGAGTTGCCAGGATGAGAAATCGCAGTTAAAAAACAAAGTCAAAGCGTTGAAAGTACTACGCAGCCGCCTGATGGACATGGCCCTTTCCGAACAGAAGCAACAGGTGGATCAACAGCGTAAATCCATGGTGGGCAGCGGCGACCGCAGCGCCAAGATACGTACCTACAACTATCCACAGGGCCGGGTGACCGATCACCGTATAAATCTGACGTTGTATAAGCTGGATCGGGTTATGGAAGGCGATTTGGATGAGCTTATTGAGGCCCTGCAATTAGCGGAACGTTCCGCCCAACTGGACAATATTGCTTCGTAAATTACGGGTAAAAGTTGTGATCGTCGTCAAATTGCCCTTCAATATCTAATAAAATATCAAATTCTTTCTACATATTTCTTGCATTTTTCCGAGTACATTTTATATTAGCCCATATTTATCGGTTATTACTTTTTTACGGATAAAACCTACCTGAACGGAATCAGACAAAGTTAGCTACCATACGGTTTTGGAAGTTCTTCCCAAACAAGGCTTCCCGTACTGTGTGAAATATGTTATGCAAGACTTCTTTATTCACCAAACAGAAAGGAGATATGATGAAGAAGGTAGCTGCATTTGTCGTCGCCTTTGTATTTACCCTGGTAATTACAATGTCGATACTGGACACGGCCCAAACGACCATTAGCCCAAAAAATGGTCAAACGTATTCTTCCATAATTACCCTGCCTCCACCGTGGCTGGATCCCAATTGCAAAATTTGTAAGAAAAAAGACGGAGATAACTAAGAAATTATTTTGGGGAGTTGTGTAACGCTTTCCGTAATATTTTTTCAAAACGTTTTCGTTTTTAACGGATTTTGATTATTTTTAAAGCCTCGGAGAGCTTACTCCGGGGCTTTTTTGTTTCACTATAACATAAAGGAGGCGCTATGTCCAGAGGCACGGTCAATAAGGTGATTCTGCTGGGACGTCTGGGTAAAGACCCGGAAATGCGTTACGCCCCGAGCGGAATGGCGATCGCCACATTTAGCCTGGCAACCAATCATCGTCAAAAGAATAAGGATGGTGAGTGGGAAGAAAAGACGGAGTGGCACAACATTCTGGCCTTTAATAAAACGGCGGAAGTGGCCGGTGAGTATTTACGCAAAGGCAAACTGGTGTTTGTCGAAGGCCGTTTGCAAACTTCCAGTTGGGAAGATGACAAAGGTCAAAAACGATATCGCACGGAAATCGTTGTGAATGATCTTCAGATGGTCGGTTCCAGAGGCGATGAGCAGGGTGGTGCTCCGCAAGCCAGTCGCCCGTCTCAGTCCAAACCGGCGGAAGAAGCACCGGCTGCCGCCGATAACGCGCAGGACGAAGACGATCTGCCATTTTAACGGAAAGGTATAAGGACGTGACGGATAAAGAAGAAGGCAGGATTGCCCGATTGAATGCGGCGGCTCAGGACGCCGTAAAACACGCACAAGCCCGTTATTCACATTTTCGGGTTGGCGCTGCTCTGGAAACGGAAGAGGGTAAGGTGATCATCGGTTCGAATGTGGAAAGCAGCTCCTACGGGCTTACCATATGTGCGGAACGGGTGGCGCTTGTCAAAGCGCTTTCAGAGGGGATCACCCGTTTTTCTGCTATTTCTATTTATGCCGAAAAATTTGATTTTTGTCCGCCCTGCGGGGCATGTCGCCAACTTTTATATGACTACGCGCCCGACCTGACGATTTATCTGACCAACGGCAAACAATACAAAACATACCGCTTAAAAGATTTATTACCCCTGGCATTTGACGAATCCCAATTGAAAGCACAATGAAAAAAGGCATATTAATAGGTATCTCCGGAGCCTCCGGTTCCGGAAAGACGCTCATCGCGCGTACCATTATGGATCAGATGGTTTCCAGCAGTGTAACCATGATACAGGAAGATGCGTATTATAAAGACCTGTCTCATATCCCATTTGATTCGAGAACAGGCCGTAATTTTGACCACCCGGACGCGTTTGATCATGAACTCCTGTATGAGCAGATGAACGATTTGTTGCATGGTCGCAGTATTTCGCATCCGGTATATGATTATAAAACCCACAGCCGATTGAAAGAAACACGGAAGGTGGAGCCGCATACCATCATTATTCTTGAAGGCATTTTGATTTTAAACGAACCGCGTTTGAGGGAATTGATGGATATTAAAATTTTTGTGGATACCGCGCCGGATATCTGTTTTATCCGCCGTCTCAAACGCGATATTGCGGAACGCGGCCGAACGGTGGATTCCGTGATCAACCAATATATGGAAACCGTCCGCCCCATGTATTTCCAATTTATCGAACCATCCAAACGTCATGCGGACCTGATCATCCCCCGCGGTGGAAAAAACACCGTGGCGATTGATGTGATATCCGCGAAGATTAAGGACCTGCTCGCAAACTCCAACAGGGATGATGCCACCCGATGAACATATTAAAACAACATACCGGATGGATAGAAGTGATTTGCGGCAGTATGTTCAGCGGCAAAACCGAAGAGTTGATACGCCGCATGCGCCGCGCGCAAATCGCCCGCCAAAAAATTGAACTGTTTAAACCGGAAATTGACAAGCGTTACAGTGATACTGAAATCGTTTCGCATGACCGTCAAAAAATCCCCTCTCATGTGATAAAAAAGCCCCGTGAGATTTTAAATATTGCCCTGGAAGCCCAGGTTGTGGGCATAGATGAAGCGCAGTTTTTTGACCGCAGTCTGGTGAAAGTGTGTCAAACGCTGGCCAATATGGGTAAACGGGTGATCGTTGCCGGCCTGGATCAGGATTATCGCGGCATTCCTTTTGATCCCATACCGGAATTGCTTGCGATTGCCGAATATATCACCAAAACCCATGCGATTTGTGTCATGTGCGGCAATCCGGCCAATCATACGCAACGCATCTCGGATGATACCCGTAAAGTGGTCATCGGCGCTTCGGACTTATATGAAGCCCGTTGTCGAAACTGTTTTGAACCGCCAAAAGAAGAGAGGAAGAAATGACAGATATACTGTTCGGAATTTTTGGACTTACTGTTTTGGTCGGTATCGCCCTTATGTTTTCCAATAACCGTTCCGCTGTAAAATGGGGACAGGTGGGCGCCGGCGTGGCCATGCAGGTTATCTTTGCCATTTTTGTGATTTTAGTTCCTTGGGGTGAAACGGTCTTCAACGCCATTGGACAGGTTTTTGTGAAAATCATCTCCTTTACCAACGAAGGTTCGGCCTTTGTATTTGGCGCTCTGGCCGATCAGGGTAAATTCGGGCAGGCCTTTTCGCCGGAATTGCAATCCAAAGGCGTGGGGTTCATTTTTGCCTTTCAGGTTTTACCCACCATTATCTTTTTCTCTTCGTTGATGTCTGTTTTATATCACCTGGGCGTCATGCAAAAAATTGTTCAGGGCATGGCCTGGGTTATGGCCAAAATATTAAAAGTAAGCGGTGCGGAATCGATCTCGGTAGCCGCCAATGTGTTCATCGGCCAAACCGAAGCCCCTTTGGTGGTGCGCCCGTATGTGGATCCTATGACCAAATCCGAGTTGCTCACTTTGATGATCGGCGGGATGGCCACCATTGCCGGTGGTGTTTTGGCGGCTTATGTGGGTTTGTTGGGCGGAGCGGACCCGGCGCAACAATTGTTTTACGCCAAACATTTGCTCAGCGCCAGCA
This sequence comes from Calditrichota bacterium, assembly GCA_003696775.1. Lineage (GTDB taxonomy): Bacteria > Calditrichota > Calditrichia > Calditrichales > J004 > J004. The sequence goes on along the minus strand of RFFS01000158.1, from coordinate 19,431 downwards.
TCATGGCGGCCCCGGCCACCATTGTGATTTCCAAAATACTTGTGCCGGAAACCGAAGAGTCCCGCACAATGGGTGAAGTAAAAGTGGCTGTGGAAAAAACAAATTCCAATGTAATCGAAGCGGCGGCTACCGGCGCGGCGGATGGTTTGCAACTGGCCCTGAATGTGGCCGGCATGCTGCTGGCATTTATCGCGCTCATCGCCATGGTCAATTACATCCTTACTTCTGTGACGGGTGTGTTCGGCTGGACAACGGCCACCGGCGGTCCCATCACCCTGCAGGTGGTGTTGGGCTATCTGTTGAGCCCCATCGCCTGGCTGATCGGCGTTCCCTGGCATGACGCGACCATAGTCGGTTCGCTGATCGGTGAAAAAATGATCATCAATGAATTTATTGCCTATCTGGACCTGTCCCGTATTATTCCCACCGGTCAAATCGGTGAAAAGGCGATCATTATTTCCACCTATGCTTTATGCGGTTTCGCGAATTTTTCATCCATTGCCATACAGATCGGCGGTATCGGCGGTATTGCCCCGCGCCGACGTTCGGATATCGCCCGCATGGGCCTGAAAGCGGTTTTGGGGGGAACACTGGCCACTTTTATGACGGCCACCATTGCCGGTGTGTTGACCAGTTTTCTGTAATTTAAGGAAGAAGAATGAAATCTTTTCTGAAATATCTGTTGGTTCTGCTTTCCGGTTTTATTGTGATAATCGTAACGCTTTTCATTTTTATGACCGTTATCGGATCCTCCGAGCCGACCGTACCCGATGAGGCCTGGCTGGATATTTCCCTGAGCGGCACGCTGGATGATTATGTGGCGCCGAATCCCTTTAATGAACTGACTCAAAAACGCCCCCTGTCCATGCAGTCGTTAAGGGATATTATGGAAAAAGCCGCCGTCGATGAGCGGATTCACGCCGTATTGCTGCGTTTTGATTTTGCCCAACCCGGACTGGCGCAAACCGATGAAATACGCGCCATCATCCGGCGCTATCGGGAAAGCGGCAAAAAAATCTACGCCTGGTTTCCCTTCGCGTTCACGCGGGAATATCTTATGGCCTCGGCATGTGATTCCGTGTATATGCCCGTTGCGGGCAATCTCTTTTTATCGGGCATCAGCAGTGAATCGGTGCATTATAAAGAATTGTTGGAAAAGTTCGGTGTTGAAGCGGAATATGTCCATGCCGGGCGATACAAATCAGCGCCGGAGCAATACACCCGTCGTCACGCCTCACCGGAACATAAAGAAGCCGTCGGGCGCATCCTGGATCAGGCGTTTGACTACATGGTGTCCGCCATCGCGGCGGATCGATCCCTACAGGCGCCACGCGTGACAAAATTGATCAATGATGTCACCGGCTTCACCGCGCAGGGTGCTCTTCAATCCGGTTTGATTGATGATGTGCGGGGCTTGGAATGGCTGAAAGAGCGATTCAGGAAAAACGGTTGGAAGCGTTATGCGGCCCAGGATTACGCGCGTCTTCCGGCCAGTTCGTTAAAAATACGCGATAAGGAGCGTATCGTTGTTGTGGAAGTGGAAGGTGTGATCGCCTCCGGTGCGGCCGGATCGAATCCTTTTACGGGAAAAACAACCGGCAGTGCGGAAATCATTAAGGCCATCCATAATGCCGCCGAATCCAAAAGCACCCGCGCGATCATGTTGCGCATAAACAGTCCGGGGGGTGTGGCAACAACGGCTGACGCCATTTATGAAGCCGTGGCCCGGGCCCGTGAAAAAAAACCGGTCATTGCCAGCATCAGCGATTATGGCGCATCCGGTGGCTATTACATCGCATTGGCGGCCGACACACTTATCGCCCAACCGTTAAGCCTGGTCGGCTCCATTGGCGTGTTTGCCGGAAAATTTAACATGGCCGGACTGAGTGAAAAAGCGGGCATAGGCGTGGATGTTTTAAAAAGAGGTCAAAACGCCACACTTTTTTCCATCTATAAACCGTGGAGCAATGCCGAACGTACCGTGATGCAAGGGCTGATTGATGAATTTTATCAGCATTTTGTCCGTCTGACGGCCAAGGAACGAAAGATGCCTATTGACACGGCGGATAAATTAGCCCAGGGGCGTGTGTGGAGCGGAGAGGATGCGGTTCAATCCGGATTAACGGATATCACGGGTTCTTTTTACGATGCGCTGGCGGTGGCCAAGCAAAAAGCGGGTATTCCCACGGAACATTCCGTGCGACTGGTGTGGTATCCGGGGGAAAAGGACTGGTTGGGCTCTTTGAGTCGGTTTATTGCCTCCGCGCCCTCTTTGGAGCAGATGCTACGGGAAAAAATCGAATCTTTTAAGCCATTTCAAAACCGGGCGTTGGCGCTGTGGCCATATAAAATAGTGTGGCAATGATGAAAGCTGAAAATAAAACCTTATCCAATTTATTAAGTTTTATCCGGATTTTGTTTGTCATTCCGGCTTTCTATTTTATAAAAGAACAACACAATGTGTATGTCCTGTATCTGGCGGCGCTGGCCATGCTGACCGATTTTCTTGACGGCTATCTGGCCCGAAAGTGGCATCAGATATCCGAACTGGGTAAAATACTCGATCCGTTGGCGGATAAGGTCACCGTGGCGGGGGCGGTTATCGCCTTATATCTTTATCAGGGGTTTCCTTTGTGGTTGGCCACCCTGATCGTCGCGCGCGATCTGTTTATCATTATCGGCGCCTTGTTTATCTACGAAAAACGGCATCGGATCACCGCCTCTAATATGCCCGGTAAAATCAGTGTTAATGTCATAGCGCTTAGCATCTTGTTTTTTCTGATGGGATGGCATACCTTGTTCGAGTATGCCATATATGCTGTAATAGGTGCTTTATTGGTGTCGTTAATCTCTTATACAATGGTATTCATACGCTACATATCACGGGAAAAGGATGAAAGAAAACGTTAAACAAGCTGTTGACTATATAAAAGAACGGGTGGCCTGGACGCCCCGCGCCGCGTTGATTCTGGGAAGCGGTCTGGGCGATTTTGCCGATACTTTTGATGATGCCGTAAAAATCCCCACTTCGGAAATACCGGGTTATCCCCGTTCCACGGTGGAAGGCCATAAGGGGTTTCTTGTATTCGGAACCCATAAAAATATCCCTCTGATGGCCGTGCAGGGCCGCACGCATTATTACGAAGGCTACCCGATCGCCCGGGTAAGTTTTGTAGTGGAAATCATGGCCGCAATGGGCATTGGTAAACTGGTGGTAACCAACGCGGCAGGCAGTGTGAACCCCCGTTATAAACCCGGCGATCTGATGTTGATCGATGATCAGGTCAATTTTTTGTTTACATCGCCCTTACGCGGAAAACCGCGCTTTACGGATATGTCCAATCCGTATGCCTCGGAATTGAAACAGGAGGTGGAGCGGGTGGCTCTGGAAAAGGGTATTCCGCTCAAACGGGGGGTGTTATGGGTCTCTTCCGGTCCCACATACGAAACCGCCGCCGAAGTAAATATGATTCGTAAAATGGGTGGTGACGCGGCCAGTATGTCCACCGTGCCGGAAGTGATCATGGCGGCTTCGCTGGGGATGCAAACCCTGGGTATTTCCTGCCTGACCAATTACGCGACAGGTATCAGTAACGAGAAGCTTACACACGAAGAGGTTACCATTACAGCAAATAAGGTAAAAAAGACATTTATAGCGCTGGTTTCGGCCATTGTAACCGAAATATTTGGAATGGAATAACCGTTGTATGAATTGTTGAGATTATTTCTGAACCACTTGAACCAGCCGGTAATATACAATTTGAAACAAAAATCTGCTTAGACCGCTACATTTAAAACAATTGGGGTCGAAGCTTTATTTTGACGACAAAACTGTATTAATTTCAATATAGACAGCAAAGAAATCTGTCCCTTGTCACGCATAACCTGAGAGTAGCGTCACAACAGATGTCATCTGTGTTTTGTGTCATAACAAATATTGTAAATAATGACGTGCTTTATCCGCACAACCAAACAGGAGGAAATATCATGAAGCGACAAAAATTATTGTGGGGTCTTTGGGCCTTATTGTTTGCCGTGATGCCGGCCGTATCCCAATCGGCGGTAATTACCGTAACGCTGGAAGACCGCGGCTTGTCGCAGTACCAGTCCGTTTATCTGTCGGATTTTGACTTTTTGCAGGTGGGAGCCACGGAAGAGTTGTTTGCCCTGCACATCAATAAAACGCCCGGTAGTGTGGAAGAAGCGGTGATCCGTTTTGATTTTAAATTGGACGGTAAATCCCTGGCGTTTATCAAAACCAAACCCTTTTCCCTGCCGGAAGATGCCAGGGAGTGGGTATTTACAAACGTGGATTTATCTCAGGGCAAAACGATTGACGGCGTGGAGATAAAAATCGCCGAAAGCGGCGTGGAAGATGTGGGTGAACAGTTGCAGAATGAAATACTGGCCACCAGTCAGTTGCCGGTCGGCTTATATCAATTGATTCTGACCATGAATTATACCGCAAACGGTGTACAACAGGAAACAACCGACGAGCAAAGCTTTGTCATTCAGAATCCAACGTTGTTAAACCTGATTACGCCCGGCACGCAACTTAACAGCGGTATAAAGTATGAAGTTTATACGGAAAATCCGATTTTTCAATGGAACGGTAACAGTGGTCAGTATCAGCTGGTGGTTTTTAAAAAACAGCAGGAAGCAAGCTCGGCTGATGATATTTTGAATTCCGTGCCTGTTTTTGAATCCGGTCGGTTGGACGGCCTCGTATTCCAGTACCCCACGGCCAACGCCTACCCCCTGCAGGTGGGTGAAACCTATGTCTGGCTGGTCAAATCGTTTATTACCACCAGTTCGGGTGAAAATGAATTGTTAAGCGAGCTATGGGAGTTTACCCTTGTGGATCCCGCAAAGGGCCAAACGGTTATGAGCGCTTCCAAGGATCAGTTGATCAATGCCTTAAATCTCTTATCCGAAGATGACATGCGCGCCGTTTTTAGTCAATTGGAAGGCTACGATTTAAATAAGATTCGTTTCAACGGCTCGATTATGTCGGCACAGGAACTGCTGAAAAAGTTGAGTACGTACAGCAGTAAGGGTCAGTATAAATTATCCGATGTAACGGTACGATAAGGAGATTGCCATGAAAACGGTAAAATTAGTTTTTTTAATGTTGTTTACTCTGTTGGTGCTTAGCGCGCAGGCGAAAACGGTCGCAATCGTTATCAAGGCCAAGGGAACGGTAACCATAAAAAACAAAGAGACGGGTAAATCCATGCAGGCCAGGCGCGGCACGCGTTTAAATGACGGCGATAAAATTGCCACCGGTAAAAAAGGACGCGCGGCGGTCAAATTCATTGATGATAACAGCCTGTTGCGTATCCGTCCCAATTCCACTTGTCTCATTCAGGCCAAAAAAGAAAAAAATTCCATCGTCAAAAATATTTTTGTTGAATTCGGAGCGATCTTTTCCAGCATCACAAAGCAAAACAGTTTTTTCAGGGTAACCACCCCCACCTCGGTGGCGTCTGTAAAGGGAACCAAATTCTGGACGGTACAGGAATACAAAGGAAAAACCAGTTATTTCGGAGAAGAAGGCGTTGTGGAAATTGCCAACGATGCCGGTGTGGCTTTGTTGCACAAAGGTGAAACAAGCGTGGTGACCTCCAAAAACAGTAAACCGGTGGTGCGTAAAACCAAACCCGGCGAAAAACCCGGTCTGAATGAAGACAACGCCGCCGGCGACGAATTTGAACTGGAATTCAAGGATGCCCAGGGCAAAAGCAAAATGTTGAAATTTAAAGTTAAGAAATCCGAATAATCATCGGGAGGTAAACCATGCGTATGTTTCGCACTTTTTTAGCATTCCTGGCAGTGGGAATGGCATCTGTGGCCCTGGCCGGATCACCGATGATTTTTCATACGGAATTGCAACCGGTGGTTGCCGGCCATTCCGCGGATATTGCTTTTAACATTTCATCTTTCGACGGCGATGTGTATGAAGCGCGTTTATTTTACCGTTCGCGTGGCGCGTCCGACTACCGTTCGACGCCCATGCGTCAGGAAGGGCTGAGCCTTACCACCAAAATCGACACCAAAAAGCTGACACCGGGGCATATTGAATATTACCTGGCCATGCAGGCGTATGACGGTCGTGTTTTTTATTATCCCGCGGTTGATCCTCAAAACAATCCTTTGTCATTCGAGGTCATTGCCGGAGCTGAAGAACCTGTCAACCAGGCCCTGGCGGAAATCATCGTACTCAGCCCGGAACCGGAGTCGGTTGTGCCTCAGGATGAAATGCTGATCGCCGTATCCGTTCCCGATGAAAACCTCGATATCGATCCTGCCCGGACGCGTTTGCTTATTGATGGCGTGAACGTGTCCCAACTGGTGAACAACGAAGGCATCCTTTATATGCTGACGCCGAAAAAAATGGCGGTGGGGCATCATAACCTGGAATTTAAAATTTTTAACAGCAGCGGCAATCTGTTGGGTAAAAAAGAATGGTCGTTTCGGGTAAGTTCTTCGGGGAATTCCGGCGCGGCTTTTACTTCCCGTACAAATTTTTATCTCGATAACCGATTTCAAAATATCAGTAAACAACAAGATAATTTTTTACGCGCGGGACTAAATTTTGACGGAGCCTATAAGGATTTGGACATTGGTCTGCGTTTACAGTATAACAATAATCCGGGATACAGTTCTCAAAACGCTACCCGTTATTCCGCTTTGATGGCCTATAATTTCACACCGCGTACCCGTGTTTATGTTAAGGGCGGGGATTTCTCCGGCAACTATGATCCGTTAACCTTCTGGAACCGCCGTGTCCTTGGGGTCTCCACCGGTCTCAAAAGCGCCTGGTTTGACCTGGATGTCAGTCTGGGTACCACAGCCAACGCGGTGGAAGGAAGCGCCACGCAGGATTCCAGCGGCGCGGAGGTTGTATCCCGTTACGGTACCTATAAGGAAACGTTTATTGCCATACGGCCGGTTTTCAATTTTGGTCGTTATGTGAGCTGGGGGCTCAATCTGGTGAATGGCAAGGAAGACCCCGGTTCCATTAAATACGGTGCGAATCCCAGGGAATCGCTGGTCATGGGCAGCACGCTTAATATCAACCTGGATAATAACCGTGTTCGTATAAAAAGCAGCGTGCAGGCCAGTATTCGCAATACCAATGCCCGGGGCAAAGTAGAGTTTGATACCCTGGCCAAACAATTCGATATTCCTTCCGGAGTCAAACCGTATGTGGACCTGTTGGAATCAACCGGTTTTCTGACACTTTCCCAGGGCCTGGCCCCCATACCGTCCCTGGCATTGCAGGCCGAAGCCTATTTCAGCTACTTTGACCAGTTGCTGAAAGTGGCTTACAAATCCATTGATGCCAACTACACCACAGCCGGTAATCCATACCTGTTGCGGGGCGTGCGCGGGCTTTATGTTTCGGATAATATCCGCCTGCTGGATAATCAGATTTTCATGAATCTTTATTTTAACGCCTATACGGATAATCTCTCCCAGGAAGGCGCGGAAACCGACAATAAAGACTTTGGCGCATCCATTTCTTACTTTCCGCTTACCAATCTGCCGGGGGTAACGTTAACTTTTGGCAACCAGTCGCGCATCAATAACGCGGACCCCAATAATGAAGCCTTATACCGGGAAGATAATTCGACCCAGCGTTACGGATTATCCTCCAGCTATAAATTTAACACGGCTTCCGTAAAAAATACGGTAACAGTCAGTTTTAACAATTTTACCCGTGATGATCGCGCCATAGCCACCAATCAATCCAGCTTTAACGTATTCAGCCTGGGATTGCGCAATCAGTTTGATGCTCCCTTTGCCACGCGTCTGGGATTCAGTCAGACCAACAGCACGTTTGGTAGCGGCGCCACGGCCAGCACCACGGAAATTGCCCGCTATGACGGGGGGGTGGAATATCTTTATAAAAACAGCAGCGGCAATATGAGCCTGAAACCTTTTGCCAATGTGATGTTGCAGCAAATTAAAGGAAGTCAGTCCTATAATCGTCTGAATTATTCAGCGGGCGCTTATTTGCGCACCGAAAAATTCGGCGCCTTATCCCTGCGTTGGGACTATATGGATTACAGCGATCTGGCAGGCGTGGACTGGAAAGACACTATTGTGAATGTGCGTTATGATGTAACTTTTTAGAGTCGGTCATGGAAAAGAAGAAATCCAACATTTCCGAAGGGCTGATCGCCTTCGGGATCAGTCTGGCGGCGGTAATCGTTGCTGTTTTTCTGGCCTCCACCACAACTTTCCGCACCCTGGAACTGAAATCGCTGGATATGCGTTTTGGGCTGCGCGGTCCGGTGGAGGTGCCGGATAACCCCATCGTGATTGTTAAAATTGATGATCAGTCCGATGAATCGACCCCGCATCGCTGGCCCTGGCCGCGTTCTTATTTTGCGCATGTGCTACGTAATTTAAACGAAGCCGGCGCCAAAGCCATCGGTGTGGACGTTATCTTTGATCAGCCCGATAAGTACGGAACAAAGGAAGATGATGAGCTGGCCCAGGTACTCAACACCTATGGAAATATCGTACTGGTGGGTAAAATGTTGCGTAGTTTTGAACGGGGCTCGTACAGTACGGTCATACCGCCCTATGAAAAATTTATGACCTCCAAAACACGGTGGGGGCTGGTTTCCCTTGAAGCCGACCTGGACGGTTTTTACAGACGCTATATCATCGGCGATACACACAATGATTCCCTTTATTCATCCTTTGCCGCGGAATTGTACAAGCTATATACCGATCAACCGGATGCTATGCTGGAAAGCCGGGAAGATGATTTTCAACTGGGTAATCTGATTATTCCCAAATATGATATGCACAGCATGCTGGTCAATTTCATCGGGCCGGCTTATTCGTTCCCCAACTATTCCTTTGATAACATCCTGGATACGGAAGATTTCGATCTGTTGGAAGATTATGATCTTGATGCGTTTGACGATCCCGGCGACCCCGAAGCGGGTATTACGCCCGGCCTGAAATATTCCGGTCTGCTAAAAGATAAAATCGTGTTGATCGGTTCCACCATGCAGGAATTGCATGATAACTTCCCAACGCCTTTTCTGGAAAGCACCACGGCGGAAGGTATAAATGCCAAGGTGGAAATGCCGGGAGTGGAAATCCACGCCAATGCATTGCTGACCATGCTGCAAAAGCGTTTTCTGAAACGCGCTCCGATGCTGTTCCATTGGGGGAATATTCTTCTGGCGCTGCTCATCACCTTTTTGGTAACACGTTATTTGCCCACATTGTGGTCGGCCGCCGCTGTGTTGTCCGGTTTTGTAGGTTTCTTTTTCATCGCGCTTTATTTATTTACCAATCATAATATGATTGTGGATATGGTGCCGCCAACCCTTATTGTCAGTTTCGCCTATGTCGGCCATATTTTACATCACTATCTGCAAACCCAGCAGGAAAAGAAAATGCTGCGTGGCGCTTTTGCCCAATATGTTCCCGAAAAAGTGGTGCAGGATATCGTGGCCAATCCCGAAAAACTGCAACTGGGCGGCGAAGAGCGCGTGGTAACCGTCATGTTTTCCGACGTGGCCGGTTTTACCACCATTTCCGAAAAGCTGACACCCAAGGAACTGGTGGTCTTGTTGAACGAATATCTTACGGCCATGACCAATATTGTTCTGGAGCATAACGGTATCATCGACAAGTACGAAGGCGATGCGATCATGGCGGAATTCGGCGTGCCGGTACCTTATGAGGATCATCCGCAGGTGGCTTGCAGGGTGGCATTGCGCATGCAAGAGAAGCTCAGGGAATTGCGCGAAAAATGGAAAAACGAAGGCAAGCCGGAACTGGAAGCGCGTATCGGTATCAATACCGGCGAAGTGATTGTGGGCAACATGGGTTCGGAGACGGTGTTTGATTACACGGTTATGGGTGACCATGTGAACCTGGGTTCACGTCTTGAAGGCGCCAATAAGCAATATGGCACATTTATTATGATCAGTGAATTTACCCATGAATATGTAAAAAACGACTTTTATACCCGACCGCTTGATTTGATCCGTGTAAAGGGAAAAAACAAACCGATTGAAGTTTTTGAGCTGATAGCCGAGCGCACACAACCATTGTCTTCCGGCTATCTGGAAATGTTGTCGGTCTATAAGCAGGGGATGGAGGCCTATCGACAGCGACGGTGGAGCGCGGCCATTCAGTTTTTTGAACACTGTCTTTCACTGGTGCCGGATGACCCGCCATCCCGCCTGTATCGTAAACGTTGCCTGGAATTCAAAGTGAACGATCCGGGTGAAGAGTGGGATGGCGTCTTTACCATGACTACGAAATAAAAAAAAGGAACGGTTGGCCGTTCCTTTTTTTAATTTTTGACAATTTGTTAATAAAAACACCTTAATACTTCAGTTACATTTTCATTTTTAGTTTTTTTATTTATATTCAATGCTTTATTGGCCGTAAGGCCGTACCGGACTAACTCAATCCCGCCCATATTTTTTTAGGAGGACCACAATTCATGAGCGCACCCAGGGGTCAATGGAATTCAAAAATAGGTTTTATCATGGCAGCGGCCGGATCGGCCATCGGTTTAGGTAATATCTGGCGTTTCCCCTACGTAACGGGAGAAAACGGCGGCGGTGCTTTTGTCCTGTTTTATGTGATATTTGTGGTGTTGATCGGTTTGCCCTATATGTATGCCGAACTGGCATTGGGCCGGGCGACGCAACAAAACCCGGTGGGCGCCATAGAAAAAATTCGTCCCAAAAGTTTTTGGCGCATGGCCGGTTTTCTCGGGGTGATCACCGGTGTGGGAATTTTATCTTTTTACGCGGTTATCGCCGGATGGACGGTTGCCTATATCTATAAAATGTTTGTGGGGCAGGTCGGCGGTTTCGGAGCTTTTGTTGCCGATCCCTGGTCGGAGATTTCACTGTTTGCCCTGTTTGTGGCCCTTACATCCCTGATTGTGCAAAAAGGGGTGTCCGAGGGGATCGAACGTTGGTCTAAAATTTTGATGCCGCTCTTTTTTATTCTGTTGTTGGCTCTGGTTATATACGCCATGACCTTGGACGGCGCGGGAAAAGGATTGGAATTTTACCTGAAACCCGATTTTTCCAAAATTACCGGACGCACCCTGTTGGCGGCGCTGGGCCAGGCCTTCTTCTCATTAAGCCTGGGCATGGGCACGATGATCACCTATGGCAGCTATCTGAGCAAGAATGATAACCTGGTTACTTCGGGCGTCAGCGTGGCGCTTTTTGATACGCTGATCGCCTTGTTTGCCGGACTTATTATTTTTCCCGCTTTGTTTACCATGGGCAAAGACCCGTCCGCGGGGCCCACGCTGGTATTTGTTGTATTACCGGAACTGTTTGCCCAAATGCCCGGAGGATTGGTGGTGGGTGCCCTCTTTTTTGTATTGCTTACCGTCGCGGCGCTGACTTCCACCATCTCGTTGTTGGAAGTACCGGTATCCTATTTAATCGACGATCATAAAATGGATCGTAAAACCATCGTTTGGATTGTAGCCGGGATCACCTTTTTGTTGGGGCTGCCTTCGGCACTGTCGCAGGGCGCGTCGGAATTTTTTAGTAATTTCGGGTTGATCCCGGCGTCTTTTACCAGCGCCGATTTTTTGAGTCAGATGAGCTTTATCTTTGGGGATATCGCCCTGGCGGTGGGTGCCATTTCGCTTAGTATTTTTGTCGGCTGGGTGTGGGGTATTGATAAGGCCGCCGATGAAGTTGAAAAAGGCGCGCCGCTATTTGCCAAAACCCGGGGCTTATGGAAGTTCATCATACGATTTGTTATTCCCCTTGTGATTTTGCTTGTGCTGTTAAACACCGTTCATATTTTCTAATTGCGCCAAAGGAGCCGATAGATGACTTTTTTTGATAAGGTACTTCAATTCACTACCCGTCTGGATGATATAATGTGGGGACCGATCATGATCGGCCTGCTGTTGATTACCGGCATCATTCTAACTTTTGTAACACGCGGTATCCAATTCACTAAAATGTGGTATTCCCTGAAACTGATTTTTTCGCGTGAAGCGCGCACGGAACAAGGGCATGGCGATATATCCCCGTTCGCAGCGTTGATGACAGCGTTGGCCGCCACGGTGGGTAACGGGAATATTGCCGGTGTGGCGACGGCCATAGCCATCGGCGGGCCGGGCGCGCCGGTATTTATGTGGATAGCCGGATTGTTTGGCATGGCCACCAAATACGCGGAAGGCTTTCTCGGCGTAAAATACCGCGAAGTAGCGCCCAACGGTACCATGGCCGGGGGCCCCATGTATTATGTGAAAAACGGGCTTAAAAACAAAAAACTGGGCCATATGCTCGGAACGGCTTTTGCCGTTTTCGGTGTTATCGCCTGCTTAATCGGTACCGGGAACATGGCGCAATCCAACAGCATGACCGCATCTCTGGCCAATACCATTAATCAATATGTGCATGCCGGTGTTACCGGTGAACAGGCGCCTGCCGTTTATTATTATGTAATCGGCGCGATTATTGCCCTGCTGGTGGGGATGGTGATCATCGGCGGTATTAAAAAGATCGGCGCTGTTTCCGAAAAACTGGTCCCGGCCATGATCATCTTTTACATCTTTTTTTCCCTGTGGATCATTCTTGCCAATGTGGATCAGATACCCGCCGCCTATGTTTTGATTTTTAAATCGGCCTTTGGCTGGCAGCCACTGGTGGGCGCCTCGGTGGGTCTGGCCATACAAAACGGGGTCAGCCGTGGTTTGCTATCCAATGAAGCCGGGCTGGGGTCGGCGGCGATTGCCCAGGGCGCTTCTGCTTCGGATGAACCGGTGCATAACGGCCTGATCGCCATGACCGGTGTGTTTATCGATACCATTCTGGTAAATACCATGACCACCCTGACGATCGTGCTAACGGGGGCCTATCAGTTCACCCAGGCCTGGCGCGGCGCCGGCGTGGAGGGCAACATCACCAGTATTCTGGTTACCCAACAAGCCTTCGACAGTGTGATCCCGTTTGGGCTGGGCGGGACGATTATTGCCATTTCATCGTTCATCTTCGGATATACAACCCTTATCGGCTGGTCGTATTATGGTGAAAAATGCATAGAGTTTTTGGGCGGTAATAAAGTGATCATGCCTTTCCGTTACACCTTCATCGCCTTTCTTTTTATCGGAGCGATAATAACGCCCATAGCCGGTGAAAGCCTGGAATACTTAAATATCGTCTGGAACCTCGGTAATATCGGTAACGCCTTAATGGCTTTTCCCAATCTGGTGGGCCTGTTGTTTCTGGCCGGCATGGTGGCTTCGTACACACGTAAAAAATTCAGTGAAGAAGCGGCCTGAGCCGTACGGCGGCAATTCGATATCCAGGGCGTCCCAACGGACGCCTTTTGTGTTTAATAAAGCCCGCCCGTGCTTAAACTAACGCCTGTTATCACGAACAAAACGGCCAGGACGGTAATGGCGATGATATGGACAGCCATGTCCGTGAGACGGGAAGCGTCCAGATTCGGAATGACCCGAAAGCGGGCGTCCACGGCCAAAAGGGCGGTTAACAGCAACAAAACCAGCTTAATCATGATATGAAAGGCTGCGATATTGGACATGTCAAACCAGGCGCTCCAGTCCGGCAGCATGATCCGGGCCATCCACAGACCGGTGATGATTTGAAGCAGCAGCGCCGGAATGCCGATGGATTCATAACGCGCCTCAAAATCCCTAAGCATGTCCACATCGCTGTTTTTTAATACCCCGGGCAGGATGCGCGTGGTTAATATAAGATGACCGCCCGTCCAGATGGTGGCGCTTAATACATGAATCAAAACCAGAATTTTAAAAAGCATAAAGATGTCCCTTATGTTAAATGTGCTTAACGTATGTTAATTTAAGCTGATGAAAGATTGTAAAAAAGTCTTTTATGTCTTTTTTTTGTAATTAAACGATGATAAGACCGCGCCTGGAGACAAATAAAGGTTGGGGATTACCCGGAAAGACTTTCCATTTTGCCATTTGTATTAAAAGGCCGCGCGGGCTATTTTACCCCTTTTAACCGGGAGGTGTTTATCAAAAATCTGGCGCGTTGGTTGCGGCCCTACATGGCCCGGTATAAAGGGCGTTTGTTATGGGGCTTGCTGTTTATCATTCTTTCCAATCTGGCCGGCGTAATCGCGCCGCGCATCGTCAAGCAGTCCATCGACTATTTACAGGGTGATGTGAAATGGGCGGAACTGTTGGGCTATGCCGGCTGGATCATCGGCTTTACCCTGCTGGCCGGTGTTTTCCGTTATTTTATGCGCCGTACCGTCATCGTGGTATCGCGGCTGGTTGAGAATGATCTGCGTAATGATCTGTTCCGTAAGCTGCAGCACCTGGATCGCGCGTTTTATCTCAAAAACGATACCGGTGATCTGATGTCCCGCCTGACGAACGATCTGAATGCCATCCGTTCCGTTGTGGGGCCGGGGTTGATGTACACGGTTAATCTGATTACTACCTTTATCTTTGTTACGGCCATGATGTTGCAAATCAGCCCCCTGATGACGTTGATCGCCCTGCTACCGGTGCCGGTGATGGCCGTGGTGGTCAACCGTTTTGGAGCCGTGATTCACCAGCGCTATTTAAAAGTGCAGGAACAGTTCGCCGCGCTCAGTACCCGCGCACAGGAAAATCTGGCCGGCATGCGTGTGATAAAAGCCTATGCGTTGGAAAAAAACGAACGGCAACGCTTTAACGCATTAAACGCCGTTTACCTGGATCGCAATATGCATTACGCCCGCGCCGAAGCCGGATTCCGCCCGTCGATGATGCTGATTGTCGGTATAAGTTCCGCATTGATTTTGTTGTTTGGCGGTCGATTGATTATTGCCAAAGTGATCACGCTCGGTGATTTTGTGGCCTTCACCCTTTATCTTGGTCAATTGATCTGGCCTTCTATTGCCCTGGGCTGGGTGATGGGTATCTTTTTACAGGGAACGGCGGCTCACAAACGGCTGCTGCATATTTTAAACGCCCGGCCACGGGTGGATGATTCGGAAGCCCGCTCGCAAACGCGGGTGAGCGGGGGGCGCGTCACCTTCAATACGCTGAATTTCCATTATCCCGGATATGAGCGTCCGGTTTTGCGGGATATCAGTCTGGAAGTGCCCGCCGGGCAAATAGTGGCGGTGGTCGGCCGCACCGGCGCCGGTAAATCCACGCTGATGCACATGCTGACCCGTGAATTTAATCCCCCGCCTGGAACGGTATTTGTGGATGGGCAGGATATCCGCCACATTCCTTTAAAAGAATTACGCAGGGCGATCGGGTACGTACCGCAGGAAACCTTTCTGTTTTCCGATACCATCCGTAACAACATCGCCTTTGGACAGCCGGACGCTTCACTGGAAGCCATTGAACAGGCGGCGCAAACAGCCCGACTGGCGGACGCCATCCGGGATATGCCCGATGGTTATGACACCATGCTCGGAGAGCGGGGCATCAATCTTTCCGGCGGACAAAAACAGCGCCTGGCCATTGCGCGGGCCATATTGAAAAATCCGCGTATTTTATTGCTGGATGACGCTCTCTCGGCGGTCGATACCATTACCGAGGAAGCCATCTTGCATAATCTTAAAGAAGTGATGCGCCATCGCACCTGTTTTTGGGTGTCGCACCGTATTTCGGCCATCCGGGATTCCGATTGGATTATCGTGTTGGATGAGGGCCGCATTGGCGAGCAGGGCACCCATGATCAATTGATGGAACAGGGCGGGCTTTATGCGGACCTGTACGCCAGACAGATGATACAGGAACAATTGGAGCAACTGGATTAATGCACAAAGGCATGGCCGCACCGTATGCGGTTACATTTTAACATTATGACGAGGTACTTATGAAAACCGTTCTTATTTTGATGATCAGCCTGACGTTCCGGGTTGGGGCGCAATCCCCGCATGACGCCGCCCGGGCCGAGGCGCAACAATTACAAGCCCCGCCGTCTCTGGAGTCTTTTAACCCCCTGCAACACCTTGAGCCGATCAATCAGGATACCACGTCGTCCTGTTGGAGTTTCTCCACGCTTTCCTTTCTGGAATCGGAGATGGCGCGCCGGGGCGTGCAGCCGGTGCGTCTGGCGATGATGTATCCGGTTTATCAGGCTTTTGTGGAAAAGGCCCGTCGTTACATACAAACCCGCGGCCGTTCCCGTTTCGCGCCGGGCGATCTGTTCACCGGTGTTTTAAAGATTGTAAAAAAGTACGGCATTGTGCCGCAATCGGCCTATCCGGGGCAAACCCGTTCCTGTAAAACATTCAATCATGATCCGTTATACGCCGCGCTGGATAAATATCTCGAGGAAATCACTAAAATCGGTAATTGGGATATGGAAGAAGGGCTGCACAATATCCGTCGTATTTTGGATGAATATCTGGGACCGCCTCCGGCAACCTTTAATTTCAAGGGTCAACAATACACCCCTCAAAGTTTTTTACACGATTACTGCAGGCTCAACCCGGATGATTACCGGATGTTCACGTCTTTTACCTACGCGCCGTTCCATTCTCAAATCGTATTGGATGTGCCCGATAACTGGGCGCGGGATTCCGTTTACCAAAACCTGCCGTTGGACGCGTTTTACAGCCTGTTGAAGCATGCCGTTGAAAAAGGGTATTCCGCGGCCATTGACGCCGATATCAGCGAGCCGGGGCGCGTGCCCGTAAAGGATGTCTGCTTCATACCATCGTTTGATTTTCCGCAAAGTGTTACGCAAATGGCCCGTGAATTACGCTTTGAAAACGGTGCAACCACGGATGATCATTTGATGCACATCGTGGGGTTAACCACCTACCAAAACGCCGACTGGTTCCTGGTAAAGGATTCCTGGCGCACAGCCTGGGACGGCCGGCTGAAGGGCTATTTTATGATGCGTGACGATTACGTGTGCCTGAAGGTGCTGGCTTTTGTGGTCCATAAAGACGCTCTTGAAGGATGGCGTCAGTAAAGGTCGGTTTCGGGGTGGAATGCTGCCCAGGCAAACCAGAACGCGATGTAACTTTCCAGCGGATTGAGCGCACTGCCCGTATCCGGCCCAAAGATGACTTGACCGAATAAATCGTACAGACGGCCATCGGTGTCTTTCATAACCGCTTCCGGATGCGCCGGGTCGTCATATACCTGCAAACCTTCCACGGGGACGATACCCCGGTGGCGTTCCAGTGCCACCATAAATCGACGCCTGAAATCACCGATGATGATAATCGGCGTTCCGCCTACGCTATCACGGGCGATTTGCGTGCCGAGAGTAAAAGTCGAAAAGCGATAGGCTTTGGATGCGCCGTTAACGGTAACGCCCAAAACCCTTTCCTTACGGGGTAACCGGTTATCGTCGTGTTTCACATCAAACAGTAAAAAATCATTGTTGGTTCGGTAATCTCCATAGGGGTAGGTGTTGTACCGGCTGCTGCCATATACCCCGGTTTGGTTCGATAAAACACGCGCCCGGGGGTATAGGGCCCGGGCCGTGGCAAAGGGCAGTTCCACCAAAGGGATGTTGACCGGCTTTTGCCCGATAAGTTTTCCGGAAACGCATTGATTGCGCATTTGCGACCAATAACTGTCCGTGGCCCGGTCGTAAAGAATCAGATTGCTGTTATACAACAGGCCGGATACGCCGAAGGTGGTGGCGATTGCTTGCCCGTCGATCGGTAATATACGCAACAGCCCCACCGCCGAGCCGGTTAAGGGGCAGTAGGAAACGGTAAGGAAAGTTTCGTCCATCTGGTCATTAACAATTTCATGCCAATCCAAAATACGATGCGGATAAAATCGTATCAGCGCGCCCACACGGGCCATCACAACCAAGTCTTCATCTTTAAGATAGCTTCGGGCGGCGTCGGTTGAGGTGAATGCCGGCAGGGTAAGAGCCGGGATACCGTCCTTGCCGGGGCCGCCGTCCCGCACTTCTGATTTGGGAATCAGCCAGGCGCCCTCCGGTACGGGACCGGCGTCCTGTACCAAATCACATGCAACCAGCCCGATAGCCGCCAAAAAAACTATAAAACGTATCATGAGTTCGCCTCCCGGTAAAAGTGCCAGCCGATCCCCACAAGCAAGCGCCAGGTTGTGGTGAGCTGTATTTCATTTAATTTTTGCCAAACCGGCCAGGTGAAGGTGAAATGATAGCTGAATGGCGCCATGGTATCCAGAGTCAGCCCGGCCAGCAGAAAAAGCCATTGCCCGCCTGTATTGGCGACAGGCTGATCCGCGAAGCGATCGCGCAGGGCATAACGGTAACGGGCATGGAGCCGGATGGTCAAGGCGTCCGCGCGATAGGCGCCACCCGTGGTCAATGAAATAACATCACCGAACGCATAATGTTTAAATGCGCTGTTCCCGGCAACTTTAAAACGATTGTAGGTGCCATTGTGACGGGCGGCTATTTGCAGCAACACTGTTAAGGGCCAATGCGGGCGTAGCGAAAATCCGACGCGCGTCCAGCCCAGGCCATCCCACGAGCCGCTGCCGGGTTGCATGTCCGCGGGAAGCAGTATGCCGCCACTGGTCAGATCGGGAGTGCCCAGGGGGGCTTTGAGTCCCAGCCCCATGCTCCATTGCCAGGGTGATACAATATCCGGGACAATCAGGTTATGGTTAAGCATTACAATGGCGTCCCCCACGCCGGCGGCAAGCAGGGGTTCCAGCGAACCGCTGCTGTTGGGCTGGTTCAATTGCCGTTGATGACGGATATAGGTCAGCAATGCCTCCACGCCCCAGCGCCGGGTAAAGCCATAAGAAAGGCGAAGTAACAACGCTTGCGTGGTGCGTTGCCGGATGGCATCGATAGCCTGATCACGATTGAATACCCGGGTCACCCGGTTTAAATCGTAATCGACGGACAGACGGAAGAGTCCCGCGGAAGGCGCCGCACCGGTCATGGCCGAAAGGACGGGAGTACCGGCGGAGCAGCAGGTTTGCGCCGTGAGGGACGATGCCCATAAAAAGAATACCGTGGTAAACCCGATGAAAGCCCGCATATTTTTTATCTCCTTTGGACGTCAATAAAAATAAAAAATGTGGCAAAAGCTTCACGGAAGGGCACAAAAGTAAAATGTGAGAATAAGTTGAAGGTTTGGTGAACCCCGCCCGGGTATGGGATGTGTTTCCGGAAGTTATAAAGTCAGATAAAACGATGGCGGATATCAAGTCATGGAAAGCTGATTTATTCTCCCATAAACTGTTTGAAACGGAGGGCGGATTGTCGCAGGCTTTGTTGAAACAGCGGCCCGTAAACCCAATGGTTTAACAGACGCGCGCTCAGACCCGGCAGACGGTAATGGTAGCTCCATCGTACTTCCGTGGCGCCGTCTGCCAGGGGGGTCAGTTGCAGGGCTTCGTCAAAATGTTCCAACAGGCTGTATGTTTCGTCGCCAATTTGCAGAAAATCGATCGCCCGGGCCGCTTCCCGGATGCGTACCTGCTGGTTGATG
>RFFS01000157.1 GCA_003696775.1 Calditrichota bacterium | reverse complement strand
TTTGTGAATTTACTACTGGCATAATTTTTGAAATAGAATTTAATACTTAAAAGGATTCAATGGTCAAAAGATAAGGAAAAGATGAGCCGGTATAGCTTATGATGCTAAAAGACAAATTTGTATTGATAACCGGCGGCGCCGGTGGTCTTGGACAAGAAATAATAAAACAGTGTGTTGAAAACGGTGCGCATTTGGCCGTAATGGATAACAACCAGGAAGGTTTGGATAATCTAAAAAAAAGATTTCCCGAATGCGCGGTCTATCTCACCGATATTACAAATCCGGAGCAGGTAGCAACAAGTGTTAAACATTGGTTTTCCCTGACCAATCGGATCGATGTGTTAATTAATAATGCCGGAATAATGTTCAACAAACCTCTGGTGCAGTTTGGTTCTGCAGGCATTGAAAAACATGATGTGACGTCCTGGAAAAAAGTGATTGATGTGAATTTAAACGGTGTTTTTTATGTCACAGCGGAGGTCGCGTCTTTAATGTTGGAGAAACGTACCAAAGGTGTCATTGTCAATATCAGTTCCATCAGCAGTGCCGGGAACCGGGGACAATCGGCGTATTCCGCCGCTAAAGCCGCTGTCAATGCATTAACCGCTACCTGGGCCAGGGAATTGGGCCCCATGGGCATACGCGTTGTCGCCATTGCACCGGGCTATACCGATACGGAAGCCACGCACAAAGCCTTGAACCCCACATTGATTCGGCACATCATTTCAGAAGTTCCGTTGCGACGTTTGGGCAGGCCGGAAGAAATTGCCGCGGGGGTATTGGCTGCTGTTGAAAATGATTTTTTTACCGGAACCGTGTTGCATCTAAACGGCGGCATGGTGTTATAGAGGCGTATATGTATATACATAACTTATCGGGACGTTTATCTCAAATAGCTTTGGCCTTTCAGGACAGATGCGCCGTAGCTTTTCCTACCGGCGAAAAACTGACTTATCGGCAATTGATGCAACTGGCCGACGGCTATGGAAAGATTTTTAAAGCCCGTAATTTAAAACCGGGCCAGGTGGTGGCCATCGCCGGTGTCAAACAAAGCGCTGTCATAGCCGCCATTCTTGCCTGCTTAAAACAGGGCATGACTTACACAATATTCGATCCTAATAGCCCGGAAAACCGGCTGACATCTATTTTTGATGTATGCCGACCGGTCATGATTATTGCGCCCCAATCCATATTCCAGTCATTTAGTATTCCCGACACTATGTTTAAAGTTAAAACGGAAGAAGTTCGTCCGGCTGATGAACCGTTACCGCCGGTTGATTTTCCGGCTACCACACCGGCTTACATTATGTTCACATCCGGTTCCACGGGCGTGCCCAAGGGCGCGGTGATTACCCATGCCAATCTGGGTTATTTCATCGACTGGACACAATCGGCTTTTAGTATTACGCCGGAGGATGTGATTGGGAATGTCAACCCGCTCTATTTTGATAATGCAGTTTTTGATGTTTACGGGGCCTTGTTTAATGGCGCCTGTCTGGCAGCGTTTCCAGCGGATCTGACTGCCCAACCCGCCCGCCTGGTGCAGGCGTTTGATGAAATGGGCTGCACGCAATGGTTTTCGGTTCCCACTCTGTTGATTTACTTACAAACCATGAAAGTATTGAATAGAAACTCATTTAAAACAGTCAAAAGGATCATTTTTGGCGGAGAAGGTTATCCTAAAGCCCGTTTGAAACATTTATACGCCTTATTTGGCGAAAGAATTGATTTTTACAATGTCTATGGCCCTACTGAATGTACTTGTATCTGTTCCATGTATCGAATAAAGGAAGATGATTTCAAGACGCTAAACGGTTTTCCGCCGCTGGGCAGCATGATTCCGCACTTTGGCTGGGCTATACTCGATGAACATAAACTACCGGTCGCCGTGGGTGAACAGGGCGAACTCTGTTTGACAGGCCCTTGTGTGGGCGCCGGATATTATAATGATGTTCACAATACCCAACGTCATTTTATCACCAATCCTCTGAACAGCGCCTGGCCCGAACCGATGTACGCCACGGGTGATCTGGTAAGCTATAATCCGGAAGACGGGAAAATATATATCCATGGTCGCATCGACAATCAGGTAAAACATAAGGGATATCGTATCGAACTGGAAGAGATCGAAACCGCTTTATGCCGGCTGGAAGGTGTTGAACAGGCTTCGGTGGTACATGGCGCTCATCGTGGCCTGAGCCGCCTTGTAGCCGTTGTAAGCGGAGCGGAACAATTAAATGAGAAAAAATTACGTCAGGATTTAAAAAAGTATTTACCGGATTATATGATACCGAATGAAATCCATTTCATGAGAAGATTACCGGTAAATGCAAACGGCAAAGTGAACCGACATCAAATCCGTGCCCTTTATTTTAAACAAAAGGATGCCTCATGAGTGAAGTCGTGATTTTCGGTCAGGGGAAAATAGCTGATGAAGCCTACTTTTATTTAACCTATGACAGCGAACATACAGTTGTGGCTTTTACCGTGGATGCCGCTTATAAAACCAAAGAGACGTTATGGGGATGTCCGGTTATGGCATTTGAGACGATCACGGAAACATTTCCGCCTGAAAAATACGATATGTTTGTGGCGGTTGGTTATCAGCAGCTCAATTCCCTGCGCGCGGATAAGTATTTTCAGGCCAAGGAAAAGGGATATCGTCTGATCAGTTATGTCAGTTCCCGTGCGACAAATATGGGTGGGGCAGAGATTGGTGAAAATTGCTTTATTCTGGAGCATACATCTATACAACCGTGTTCTAAAATCGGTAATAATGTGACCATTTGGAGTAATAATATCATAGGTCATCATTCGGAAATAGAAGACCATTGCTATATTGCCGGGCATGTATCCGTGGCGGGACACAGTAGGGTAGGTACCTATACTTTTGTGGGGGTAAACGCTATTATAGGACACGAAGTGACAATAGGCGAGCGCTGTTTAATCGGCGCGGGTTCGCGGATAACCAAGAACGCAGCGCCTGGTAGCGTATATATTGAAAAAGATACGGACAAGTTTCGTTTGGACAGTAGTGCGTTTATTAAAATGACGCGATTGTAAATGAGGAAGAATCATGGGCAATAATCCGAAAATAAGCGTCATCATTGTTAGTTATAATTTTGAACGTTATCTGTCACAGTGCATAGAAAGCGTTTACAATCAATCTTTAAAACCCTGTGAAATACTCATTTGCGATGATGCTTCCACGGATGGTTCCTGGAATATCATAGAATCCTATCGTGCCCGATATCCGGATTTGATTCGTACAATCAGGCAAATCACTAATACCGGTCCTTATCAAAACTGGAAGTCAGCTTATCAAATGGTTCGGGGCGAGTTGTTAAGTGTCATCGATGGCGATGATTACTGGCATCCGGACAAGCTGCTTCGGGAGTGGCAGGCTTTGCAAAACAATCCGCGGGCGCGCGCGGCCTGGTCCTCGGTTATTTTATATCATGAAGAAAACGGACGTTCTGAAGAATGGATACCGGAAGAAAATGTGACGGAAACCAACGACTTGTTTGTTCAGGTTTATGCCAAACGTTTTTTTAAAGGCAAACGTTCTCTTTTTCGTAACGAGCTGGTATATAAAGATGCGTTTGACAATGTGGGTTTTAACGCATCCATCCCGGTGCATCTCGACTGGGACATGAAAATTCGTCTCACATTCCGATATCCGGTGGTATGGTCGGGCGCGCGAACAGTGTATTACCGTTTGCATGACAGCGGCATTCATAAAACCCGGCATGATAAAATGTACGCTTCGGCCCGCCAGGTAGCCATGAAAAATATGGCGCTTTTACGCAATCGACCGAAAACGGATACGGATTATGTTCTTGACAATGTAAATGCATTGTTGCGCCAACTTTCCGGTCAGGGCGGTCATAAACATGAAGATTTAACTCAAAGAGATGTTTTTCCCGGTCCGCTTTTGGTCAACAGTCTGCCCAAGGCCGGCACAAATTTATTGACCAAAGCCCTGCGGATGATGCCCGGAATCACGGAAACGTCGTTGCATTTTGGAAATTCCACACAAAACACATCCGGACAGAAGGGCGCGACGCTGCCCATAGGCGTGGATATGCCCAAGCCTTACAGTCTGGAGGCGTTTCGCCGGCAATTAAACGCCTTGCCGGAGCATTCGTTTTTAAGCGCGCATATCCCTTACACTGAAACCGCCGCCCGCGTTTTGCGGGAGCAGGGCATACCCATTTTACTTATGCTGCGCGATCCGGCCGATGTAGCGCTTTCTCATGCCACATATGTGACCAAAACACCGGAGCATCCGCTGCATGCCTATTATCAAACCCTGTCCGAAGACGCGCGTATTTTATTTTCCATTACCGGCGGCCGGGCCAACGACGTTACGCTACTCAGCCTCGAAGAACGCCTGCAATCCATTGTAAGGTGGATGGATGAGCCCAATGTTACGGTTATTCGTTTTGAAGAATTAGTCGGCGCGCGCGGTGGCGGCGATGATGCGGCTCAACGCGAAACATTAAAAAAGATAGCGCGAACGATTGGCGTGGATGCGGACGATTCCGTCTTGAATGACATTCAACACCAATTGTTTGGCGGTACGGGCACGTTTAATAAAGGCGTACGCGGCGCTGCGCGGCAACGCTTTACCAGGGAACACCGC
>RFFS01000156.1 GCA_003696775.1 Calditrichota bacterium | reverse complement strand
TATCAACGGTTTTTATATAACCTTGTACTTTATCCATTAAACGGTACAGGGAGCCGGATTCCTGTTGCAGATAGCGGCTATTATAAGCATGACTATGATGATTTATATTTGTTTGGGCAAAAAGAAATGTTTTTACTAAAAAGAACATTGTTACCATCTTTACAAAAATTTTCATATCAAAATTCACTTTCTATATAAATTTAAAGAAAGGTTACCGACGTGGAAGGGGGCGTTATTTATTGAAAATGGATAATTCTGAGAGCATTGTGTTAAGCTTGTCGAAAGTCTCATCAAGGGGAAATAAAGATTAAAACACACAATTACACCTCCGTCAGACAGCCGTTCCCCTCAAACCACGCTGTCGGGATTAATTTTTGTTGAAATAGTGTAACGATTTAAACTAATTCCCTTTGTCCGGTATGTCAAGTACCAAAACGCCGCCCTTTCAGGCGGCGTGTGGGTTCGAAAGCCTGTCCGGGCCAACCGTGTTGCCGGTAACTCAGGCCTTTTTTATCATTAAACCGGATACTATTGACATACATGTCCGGATTCCTTAAGGTTATGCCCATGTCTAAATTTTCCATTATCAGTGAATATTTTGCTTTTTTGAAGAACAATAAAAAGTGGTGGCTGTTGCCGTTGGCGGTGATTCTGGTTTTGCTTGGCGCGCTGATAGTGTTAACCGGAGGCAGCGCCCTGGCCCCGTTTATTTATACTTTGTTCTAAAGTAAGCACCACGGATACGCCTGTTCTTTGCGGTGCACAACGCTGTATGTAATGAATCAGGCGTTGCCGGGCGCCGGTACCCGCGCCTCCGGGAAAATTAATCGTTTGATTTTGATGTACGTTTGTGCATCTTTTTTCTTTTTTTGGTATATTCGCCCACACTCAATTCATAAACAGGAAAATCATGGCCGCACATAATTACACGGAAGATAATATCCGTTCACTGGACTGGAAAGAACATATCCGTCTGCGACCCGGCATGTACATCGGTAAGCTGGGCGACGGTTCGGCGCAGGACGACGGTATTTATGTACTGGTTAAGGAAATCATCGACAACGCCATAGACGAACATGTGATGGGATTTGGCAAAACCATAGAGGTTCAGGTTAAGCCCAACCGGGTGCGTGTGCGCGATTACGGCCGCGGCATTCCCCTCGGCAAGGTGTTCGACTGTGTGGCCAAAATCAATACCGGCGGTAAATACGACTCCGAAGCGTTCCAGAAGTCCGTGGGGCTCAATGGCGTGGGGACCAAGGCCGTCAACGCCCTTTCGGAATATTTTCGCGTGGCTTCGGTGCGCGACGGCAGGATGAAGGTGATCGAATTTGCATACGGTGAAGTGATTCAGGACCATCCCGTGGAACTGACCAATAAGCGCAACGGCACACTGGTTGAATTCCGTCCCGATCCGGAAATTTTTAAACATTACCATTTTATTCCGGAGTTTCTGGAAAGTCAGATGTGGAACTACGCCTATCTGAACGCCGGTTTAACCATCGTTTTTAACGGTGAAAAAATACATTCGCCCAACGGGCTGCGTGACCTGCTGGACAGAAAAACCGATGAGGAAAACCGGCGCTATCCCATTATCCACTTTCGTAACGGTGATATCGAAATGGCCATGACCCATGGCAATCAATACGGCGAGGAATACTATTCCTTTGTGAACGGCCAGCATACCACCCAGGGCGGTACGCATCTGGCCGCCTTCCGCGAAGCGTTGGTGCGCACCGTACGTGATTTTTATAAAAAGGATTTTGACGCCGCCGATATCCGGGCTTCCATCGTTGCCGCTATTTCCGTACGGGTGCAGGAACCGGTGTTCGAATCGCAAACCAAAACCAAGCTCGGCTCGCAATCGGTGGGTCCGGAGGGCCCGACGATCCGCACCTTTGTCAATGATTTTGTGAAGAAGGAACTGGACGACTATCTGCACAAACATAAGGAAACCGCTGACCTGTTGCTGCGCCGTATTCAGCAATCGGAAAAAGAGCGCAAGGAAATCGCCGGTATAAAAAAACTGGCCAACCAACGGGCTAAAAAAGCCAACCTGCATAACAAAAAGCTGCGCGATTGCCGCATCCATTATCAGGATGTAAAAAAGGAAAAACGTTTTGAAACCACGCTGTTCATAACGGAAGGGGACTCGGCCAGCGGCTCCATCACCAAGGCGCGGGATGTGGCCACCCAGGCGGTGTTCAGTTTACGCGGCAAGCCGCTGAACAGTTTTGGCCTGACCAAGAAAGTGGTCTATGAAAACGAAGAATTCAATTTGCTGCAACACGCCCTGGATATTGAAAACGGTGTGGAAAACCTGCGCTATAACCGGGTGGTCATCGCCACGGACGCCGATGTGGACGGCATGCATATCCGCCTGTTGCTGATGACGTTCTTTCTGCAGTTTTTCCCCGATCTGGTACGCAACGGCCATGTTTATGTTTTGGAAACGCCGCTGTTCCGCGTGCGTAACAAAAAGGAAACCATCTATTGTTACGACGAGGAGGAAAAACAACAGGCCCTGAACAAACTGGGCCGCAACGCCGAAATCACCCGTTTTAAGGGTCTGGGGGAAATTTCCCCTTCGGAATTCGAAACGTTTATCGGTGAGGATATGCGCCTGCGGCCGCTGGTTTTGCAGGAAAAAACGTCCATAAAAAATTTGTTAAGTTATTACATGGGTAAAAACAGCCCGCAACGTCAAAAATTTATCATCAACAATCTGCGCGTGGAAAAAGATTACGCGGAAACAGAAACGGTTTAATTTAAACGGTAAACAAAGAAGAAAATGTCCGACACGAACCAAGAAAATCCTAACATACCGGAAAGCCCCCTCAACGCCGCCACCCATGTTAAGGAAATGTACAGCTCCTGGTTTCTGGATTACGCCTCGTATGTAATTCTGGAACGGGCGGTTCCGGCCCTGGTGGACGGCCTTAAGCCGGTGCAGCGCCGTATCCTGCATTCCATGAAACAAATGGACGACGGGCGCTTTAACAAGGCGGCCAATATCATCGGTCACGCCATGCAGTATCATCCCCATGGCGACGCGGCCATTGGTGACGCCCTGGTCAATCTGGGGCAAAAGGAACTGCTAATCGAAACGCAGGGCAACTGGGGCGATATCCGCACCGGAGATTCCCCCGCCGCGCCGCGCTATATCGAGGCGCGTCTTTCAAAATTTGCCCTGGATGTGGTGTTTAACGATAAAACCACCGAATGGCAGCGCTCTTACGACGGCCGGAAAAAGGAACCGGTGCATCTGCCGGTTAAATTCCCGCTGCTGCTGGCCCAGGGTGCGGAGGGGATTGCCGTGGGGCTGGCCACAAAAATCATGCCCCATAATTTCAATGAATTGCTGCGGGCCTCCATCGCCATTTTAAAAAAGGAAGATTTTACCCTGCTGCCCGATTTTCCCACCGGGGGCATGGCCGATTTCAGTAATTATAACGACGGTCTCAAAGGGGGCCGCATCCGGGTGCGCGCCAAAATCGAAATAAGCGACAAGCGCACGCTGGTTATTCGGGACATTCCCTATACCACCACCACAAACAGTCTGATCGATTCCATTGTCAAGGCCAATGATAACGGTAAAATTAAAATCAAACGCGTGGTGGACAACACCGCCCGTGATGTGGAAATACGCGTGGAACTGCCCTCCGGCGTTTCCCCCGATGTGACCATCGACGCCCTGTACGCCTTTACCGATTGCGAAGTCTCCATCTCGCCCAACGCCTGTATCATCGAAGATGACAAACCGCAATTCATCGGCGTTTCGGAAATACTGCGCCGCTCCACGCGCCATACCCGCGC
>RFFS01000155.1 GCA_003696775.1 Calditrichota bacterium | reverse complement strand
TATGGCAACGCCTTGTTTTGGATTATGGTTGAACAGGAGCATGGGGCGGCCACCATCCCGGCGGTATGGCGGCAACTCATTTCCGAACCGGCTATGGAAGCCATCAACACGGTGATGCAACAAAAAGGCAGCAGCTTTGCCGCCATGCATGCCCGCTACGGGCAGTGGCTCTATTTCAGCGGGTCGCGCGCGCAAAACGGCCTCTTTTTCCCGGAAGCCCCCTTTTACCCCACGTTGAAAACCGATGATAATAAACACTTCACGGTACAGGACACCTTTTCCTATTCGGGCCGGGTATATGGACGTTCATTCACTCTGCTGAGTCTGGACGATTTGCCTTCGGTACGTCAACGCGGCCGGGTGTTTGCCGATTCCGCCTACGGTTATCTCAATCATCTTGCGGCCGGTCATCCGCAATCGGACGCCGTGCCGCTGAATGAGGCCCAGGTATTTATCCCCCTGCCCACGGATACGGTCATGGTCATGATCAGCAATGCGACGGAAGATCGGCGCGACTTCAGTTATTTTCTGCAGGCCGATACCACTTTGCTAACTTCCATCGGGCCCAACCCCGTCAATCTGACCGGCGGATCGCGGGACGCCTGGTTTTACAATGTCCCGGAAGAAGCCACCATATACATCTACAATATCCGCGGATATCTGGTGCGGCGCATCGATCGTGGCGGGGATCGGGATGTGCGTTGGGATGTGCGCGACAACGCCGGACATTTGCTGAGCAGCGGTGTCTATTTTTATATGATCGAAGCGCCCGATACACACGCCACGGGTAAGTTTGCCGTCATTCGATAATCATGAAAAATCTGTACATTCTTCTGTGGATGCTGCTCTCGCTATCCCAGGTGCATGGAGAAGATTGGCGGGACCGCTTATCGCGCTGCCTGTTGATGGCTGATTTCGCCACGGCCGATTCGATCCTTAAAGCCGAACCCCAATCCGTTACCCTACTTTTTTACCATTGTTCGTATGAAAATACCCGTAAGGATTTTTATGAGAATCTGATCGACGATGCCGCGTTAGAAGCTTCGGCCGATACACTGATCCGCGCGGCGGAGGATTCGTTGATGTATGCGCAAACCGCGCAGGCAAGGGCGCGCTATCTGTTTTACACGGGCAGCGCCTATGGTTTTTTAGCCATGCATCGCGGGCGCTCGGGCCATTATGCTTCCGCGCTGGCCGCCGGTTATAAAGCCGTGGACAAATTGCAAAAGGCTCTGGAACTGGACAGCACCCTTGTAGATGCCGCCCTGGGTTTGGGCGCCTATTATTACTGGACGAGCGCCCGGCTAACCTGGTTGCCTTTCTGGACCGATCGCCGGGAAGAAGGGCTGCGCCTGGTTTCTCGCAGCGCGGAAAAGGGACGTTACAGCCGTTACATGGCCATACATCAACTGGTTTATATGCTGCTGGATGCCGGACAATACGAGCAGGCTGAACACTACGCGTTGACAGGCTATCACGCCTTTCCGGAAAGTCCCTACATGTTATGGGCCCTTTCGCATGTGTATATGAAAGAAAAGCAATTGGACAAAGCGGTGGCTATCTATCGAAAACTGGAAAAGGTGTTACTTGCGCTGAAGGAGCCCAACCCCCATCATTTGGTGGTATGCCGCGCGCGTTTGGCCGATATGCTGGCCCGTCGCGGCGATTGCGACCTTGTCCGCATGAGACGGCGGCAAATTATGGAAAACGACTGGTATAAAGCGCGTCGCGATGATGATGAAATCGAACGATTGTTGCGCGAAACCGACGCCCGTTGCGCCCCGGCGGAAGCAGGGCCTGCGCCCCAATAGCCGGGCGGGCGGCGCCGGAAAATAATCACTTTGTGTACCTCCCGGGCACCTGAAACGAAAGGAAGCCCCATTGCCGTGCTTGATTTATTTCCACGGACATCCTAAATTCACCAGTCTATTCACAAATGAGAGCCACTAAAAGATTTATGGGAAAAATAATCGCTATAACCAATCAAAAAGGGGGCGTGGGTAAAACCACAACGGCCATTAATTTGTCCAGTTGCGTGGCCGTGGCCGAGCGTCGCACGCTGCTTATCGATATGGACCCGCAGGCCAACGCCACCAGTGGTCTGGGCGTGGACCCCGCCGAACAGGAATTTTCCATTTATGAAACCCTGTTGGAAGACGCCGACGCCGAACGGGCCGTGGTCAAAACGTCGGTTCCCAACCTGGACCTGATCCCGTCACACATTCGCCTGGTGGGCGCGGAGGTGGAGCTGGTAAGCGCCACGCAAAGGGAAAAACGCCTGCGTAAGCAATTAAGTGCCCTTAAGGAAAAATATGATTATATCTTCATAGATTGTCCCCCATCTCTCGGGCTGTTAACCCTGAATGCCCTGACGGCGTCGGATACGGTGCTGATACCCATTCAGTGCGAATATTATGCCCTGGAAGGTTTGTCCCAGTTGTTAAACACCATTCATCTCGTACAAAAGAACATGAACAATACGCTGGAAATAGAAGGTGTGTTGCTCACCATGTACGATAACCGTCTGAATTTATGCAATCAGGTGGCCAACGAAGTACGTGATTATTTTAAGGAAAAGGTTTACAATACTGTCATCAGCCGTAATGTACGGCTTGGGGAAGCACCCAGTTTCGGGAAGCCGGTCATCATGTACGACGCCTTTTGCATGGGTAGTCAGAATTATATCAACCTGGCAGAGGAAGTGTTGAGTGAAAAAGACAAATAGGCTGGGGCGCGGACTCAGCGCGCTGATACCGGAAACACCGGACCCGAAACAGACGCCGGAAAACGAAGACGCCACGCTTAAACAAATCGATGTGTTTTTGATCCGGCCCAATCCGTATCAGCCGCGCCTGGAATTTGATCCGATCGCGCTTCAGGAACTTAAGGCCTCCATAGAAGAAAAAGGCGTCATCCAGCCGATTACCGTCCGGCCGATGAAAGACCATTATGAACTGGTTTCCGGTG
The DNA here is from genome assembly GCA_003696775.1 of Calditrichota bacterium. GTDB lineage: Bacteria > Calditrichota > Calditrichia > Calditrichales > J004 > J004. The sequence goes on along the minus strand of RFFS01000155.1, from coordinate 35,542 downwards.
AACGCCGCCTGCGCGCCGTTACGGAAATCGGTCTCGATAAAATACCCTGTTACATCCGGGAAATTGAAACCAAGGAAGAGATGCTGGAGCTGGCCATTATCGAAAATGTGCAGCGGGAACATCTCAATCCCATCGAACAGGCCATCGCTTATCAACGGTTGATCGACGAGTGCAACCTTACCCAGGATGATGTGGCGCAAAAAATTGGCAAAGACCGCAGCACGATTACCAATATCATCCGTCTGTTGAAACTTCCCCCCAAAATACAGGACAGTGTGCGCAACGGTGAAATTTCCATGGGGCACGCCCGGACGTTGCTGGGGGTTGCGCAGCCCAAGGTACAGATGAGTATCTGGCAAAAAATCTTAAAGGAAAACCTGTCCGTCCGCAAGGTGGAGCAACTGATCAAAGAGGCGCAAAATAAGCCCGCCACCCGTAAGAAAAGCGCCCCGCGACGTTCGGTGTTTTTACAAAAAGCGGAAGATAATTTGCGCGATACGCTCGGTACAAAAGTAACAATCCGCCCTAAAAAAGAAGGGGGCAACATCGAAATTGAATTCTATTCTCCGGAAGACCTTAACCGCCTGCTGGATTTGTTTGAGCAGATAAATTCACATTAAACTCATGGCACGAACAAAACGAAAAATCACTTCCTATACCTTTTTAGTCGTTCCGGACGGTAAGGACGCAACGCGCAGTTTCACCATCAGACGCTGGAGCCTGCGCCTGTTAACCGTTCTGGGGTTGGTTGTCTTAGTGTCGATTATCATCGGATTCGCCACTTATTGGAAAGTGGCCGATGTGGCGCTGGATTACAATCGCTTAAAGGAAGAAAATTTTGAATTACGCAGCAGCCTGAACCGGCTTGGGCGCGTTCAGGCCGATTTGGAACGCATGCGTAAAATAAACAAAAAAATACGCAATTCACTCAGCGGATATATGCAGGTAGGGGACAAGGTGAGTCCCGATTCGATGCATGCGGGCAATCTGGAAACGGCCATCGCCGATCCGGGCAAGGCGCGGGTGTTGTTTAACAGCATTCCCAGCTTACTGCCGGTGGACGGCTTTGTCACGCGGGGCATGATCAGTACCGACCTGCAATTGGAACCGCATTACGGCATGGATATCGCCGCGCCAACCGGTACCGCCATCCGCGCTCCGGCGGACGGAGTGGTAATGTTCAGCGACTGGTCCGAACGTTCCGGAAATGTGTTGATCATCAAGCACGCATACGGGTTTATAACCGTTTACAAGCATAATCAGCGCAACCTGGTCAGGTTGATGGAAAAGGTGCGCAAAGGGCAGGTGATCGCCTTGTTGGGCGGAACCGGACAGATAAGCAGCGGGCCGCATCTGCATTTCGAAATGTGGCATAACAACCGGCCGGTCGATCCGACCCGTTATGTAGGCGTTCCGTCAGACATCAAAAAAAATTAGTTAAAAGAAAGGGATTGAGCATGGCGCTAAAAGGAAACAGCACGACTGCCAGCACCGAGTTGAATTTCATCGGTAAAGGCACCCATATCGAAGGAAACATCACCACGCAAAGTTCCATCCGTATCGATGGCAGCATCAAAGGGACACTGACCTGCGACAATACCGTCACCATAGGTGAAAGTGGTAAAATGGACGGTGATATCAAAGCGCAAAACGCGATCATCGGCGGGCAGGTACAGGGTAGTGTCATTGTAGCCGAAAAACTCGTATTGGAAAATAAAAGCAGCCTGATAGGGGAATTGCAGGCGAAAAAACTGATCATCGATGAAGGCGCCGTTTTTGACGGCACATCGGCCATGGGCGCCAAAAAGCCGTTGAAATCCGCCCCGTCTCCCAAATCCGATGCGCCGGCCTGATATCCCGGAACCTGACAGGGAAGACCGTACCGCCTCCTTCCGGCACGCGGCGCCTTATCTGAGCATCGGGTATGTTTTTCTGGGCAGCATGGTGTTTTTTGCATTTATCGGGTATAAACTGGATACCTATTTTAACAGCGGCGGGCTGATTTTGCTTGCCGCTATTTTGTTGGCCCTGGGATTGTCCTTTTATCGCATGGTGCTGGTTTTTAAACAAATGCATAAAAAAGATGAATAAAATATTGTTAAAATGGGGCGGTGGATTTTGGTTTGTCATTACAGGTGTGGCATTGACATTAATGGCAGGGGATTGGTACGATTCATTATCTCGTCCTTTGTTATGGGCCGCTTTGCTTATGGGACTCAATATCCTTATGGAAGCGTTCAATCTTAAATATGCCGCCCAAAAAACTACAGATGATTTTGTAAAGAATTTCTTTCGCGGTAAACTTGTGCGCGTGGTCATTATATTAGCTATTTTTTTCACAATATATGTTAATATGGCTGCAAACGGCTTTATTTTTATCGTGGTATTCTTTATATTATACTTTCTATTTCAAATTATTGAGATATATATATTTCACACACATAAAACGAAAAGGTTCTGAGTTATATGTTTTTGGAACAGCACGAAGCCGTAGCGGATACGGCTGCCGCGCAGCAGGAAAATATCGGCGCTTTTATACAGGAACACATTTCCAATAGTCATGAATGGCATTTGCCCGGTTTGCATGTGCATCTGCCTCATTTTGAACCTGTTAACATATTGGGCGTGCCGGTTGATTTCTCCATAACCAATCATGTGGTTATGATCTGGCTGGCCGGATTGTTTTTGCTTGTGATGTTTACCCTGGGCTATAAAAAAAATAAAAAAGTACCGTCCGGTTTTGGTATGTTGCTGGAAATTCTGGTCACTTTTATCCGGGATGATATTGCTATTAAAAATATGGGCGAAGAAAACGGTAAGCGGTTTACGCCGCTACTTGTTACTTTTTTTATGTTTATCTGGATTGCCAATCTGATGGGTTTGGTACCTTTGTTTAGCACGGCTACATCAAATATCAATGTTACCGCCGGTTTGGCCACCATCACTTTTTTCGCTACACAATTATATGGCATCAAAACCAGCGGGCCGATCGGTTATTATAAAAACCTGGTACCGCATGGCGTACCGATCCTGTTATGGCCTTTGATGTTTGTTATAGAGTTGATGGGGCTGATAGCCAAGCATGTGGCATTAACCATTCGTCTGTTTGCCAACATGACGGCAGGTCATATCGTCTTGTTTGCTTTGTTGGGTTTGATCATCATTTTTAAATCTTATTTTGTAGCGCCCGTATCCATCGGTTTTGCTGTGTTCAGTTACATGCTGGAGCTGCTGGTGGCTACGATACAGGCATACATTTTTACGGTTCTTTCCGCTTTGTTTATCGGGATGAGCCTTAATCCGGAACATTAATTTATTCAACCTTGAAACAAAGAAAATCTTAGGAGGATTATATTATGGATTTGGCATTTGCATATGCATATCTGGCAGCCGGAATCGGAGCTGGACTGGTAACGATAGGCGCCGGTATCGGTATTGGTAAGTTGGCCGCTTCGGCTATGGATGGAACGGCCCGTCAACCCGAAGCCAGTAACGATATTCGTACAACAATGATTATCGCCGCCGCTATGTTGGAAGGTATCGCTTTGTTCGGTATCGTTGTTACATTCCTTCTCGTAATTAAAGGATAGTCGAAATGTTAAATCTCGATCCTGGGATGATAATCTGGACCTGGATTACTTTTTTTGTTGTTCTGGGTCTGTTGTATAAGGTCGCGTTAAAACCGATGCTGGCCGCCATAACGGAGCGGGAAGATTCCATTCGCACGGACCTGGATGAAGCGCGTCGTCAGCGTGATGAAGCACAGGCCTTGTTGGACAAGCATAAAAAAATGCTGGCCGAAGCCGATGCCGAATCGCAAAAACTGATTCGTGAAGCACAGGATCTGGCACAAAAATCCCGTACCGAAATCGTGGAAAAAGCTCGTGAAGAAGCCACCACGCTTGTAGCCAAGGCCAAAGAGGAGATTGAAAAGCAAAAAGAAGATGCTTTGAAAACCCTGCGCGCCGAGGTGGTGGACCTGGCTTTGGGTGCCGCTGAAAAAGTTTTAACACAAACCATAGACAAAGAAGCGAATAAGAAAGTTGTCGATAGCTATCTCGCTTCGATGCCTAAAACCATTAAAAACTAAGAGGCTGTTGTGAGTCGAGTATCAAAACGCTATGCCAAAGCATTGTTTGCCCTCTCGGAGGAGACGGGAAAGCTGGATGGCGTGGCTGCCGATATGGAACAGTTGGGCGAAACGCTGCGCAAAAGCGGCGACTTTTTTGATTTTATCAAAAACCCGCTGATATCCATAAACGAAAAAGAGCAGACTCTGGATACGTTGTTCAAAGCTTCCCTGCAAGGCATTACTTTGGATTTTTTACATTTGTTGTGTCGTAAAAAACGCCTGAATGTACTGGACGACATTGTCGATGATTTCGCTGTGTTGATGATGGAGCATCGTCATCAGCTTAAGGCGGAAATTGTCAGTGCACAGCCTTTGGACGCCGCACAGGCCGACGCGATTAAAAAGCGTTTACAGGAACTGTACGGAAAGGAAGTTTTGGTGAGCCTGAAGGAAGACGTCGGACTTATTGGCGGCTTCCGTGTTTTTATCAACGGTCAGGTGATCGACAACAGTATCCGCTATCAATTAAATAAGTTAAAAGAGCAACTCGTTGCTTAGTAACAACGGAGAGGTTTTAAATAATGAGTACAGCAGTAAGGCCAGATGAAGTCTCTGCAATATTGAAAAAACAGCTTAAGGATTTTCATACAGAGTCGGATATCTATGAAGTAGGTACTGTGCTGCAGGTGGGAGACGGTATTGCCCGTGTTCATGGTTTGGAGAAAGCCATGGCCGGCGAGCTGGTGGCCTTCCCGAATGATGTGATGGGTATGGTGTTTAACCTTGAGGAAGATAACGTGGGTGTTATCCTCTTCGGTGAAGATACCCTGATTAAAGAAGGCGACACCGTTAAGCGCACCAATAAAGTTGTGCAGGTACCTGTGGGCGAGGAGCTGCTTGGCCGTGTGGTGAATCCGCTTGGTATTGCCATCGACGGTAAAGGGGAAATCAAAGCCAGTCACTTTAACCTGGTGGAGCGCAAGGCCGAAGGTGTGATCCAGCGCCAGCCTGTAAAGGAACCGTTGGCCACCGGTATTAAAGCCATCGACGCCATGATTCCCATTGGCCGTGGTCAGCGGGAGTTGATCATCGGCGACCGTCAGACCGGTAAAACGGCTGTGGCCATCGATACCATCATCAATCAAAAAGGTAAGGATGTTTTTTGTATTTATGTGGCCATAGGTCAAAAAGCATCCACCGTGGCCAAGGTGGTTCAAAAACTGGAAGAGTACGGCGCCATGGAATACACCATCGTAGTGGCGGCCAATGCCAGCGATCCCGCGCCTTTGCAGTATATTGCCCCTTATTCCGGCGCGGCCATGGGTGAATATTTCCGTGATAACGGTAAGCATGCTCTGGTGGTTTACGACGATTTGTCCAAGCACGCCTGGGCCTATCGTGAAGTGTCGCTGCTTTTACGTCGTCCGCCCGGACGCGAAGCGTATCCCGGTGATGTGTTTTATGTACATTCCCGTTTGCTGGAACGCGCGGCGAAACTGAACGATGATCTCGGTGGCGGTTCTCTGACCGCTTTGCCGATTATTGAAACACAGGCCGGTGACGTTTCCGCTTATATTCCCACAAACGTCATTTCCATTACAGACGGTCAGATATTTCTGGAATCGAACCTGTTTTACAGTGGTGTGCGTCCCGCTATCAACGTGGGTATTTCCGTATCCCGCGTAGGGGGAAGCGCGCAAATCAAGGCCATGAAACAGGTGGCCGGTCGCCTGCGTCTGGATTTGGCGCAATACCGTGAACTGGAAGCGTTTGCCAAATTCGGTTCCGACCTGGACCCGGCTACGCAGCAGCAGTTGCGCCGCGGGGAACGTCTGGTGGAAATTTTGAAACAGGGACAGTATAGCCCGATTGAATTCAATCGTCAAATTGTGGTCATATTTGCCGCGACAAACGGTTACTTAGACAGTATTCCCGTATCGGCTGTTAAACGTTTCGAAGAAGAATACGTGAAACATCTCGAGGTTAAACATCCGGAAGTGCTGAACGAAATCGTTGAAAAAGGCAAAATCAGTGATGAACTGTCCGACAAGATGAAAGATATTTTGCAAAAATTTGTCGAAGTATTTCGCTACGAGGGTGAATAATGGCCACTTTGCGTGAAATCCGGCAACGGATCGGCAGTGTAAAAACCACACAGCAAATCACCAAAGCCATGAAGATGGTGGCCGCGGCTAAAATGCGCCGCGCTCAGGAAAGCATCCTGGCCATCCGGCCCTACGCCCGGGAAATCAACGGCTTGATACATCATATCGCGGCATCCGATGATGACAATGCGATTGAAAATCCGTTGATGAAAGCGGGTAGCAACGATTCGATTCTGCTGGTGGTCGTGACAGCCGATCGCGGTTTGTGCGGCGCCTTTAACAGCAATATTATCCGACATACGGAAAAACTTTTCCGTGAATATAGCGAACATGCCAATGTGCAGCTTTACACCATCGGACGTAAAGCCACGGAATACTTCACCAAACGGGAATACCCTGTTATGAAAAACATGACAGGTATATTCAACGGGCTGCGTTTCGAACATGCCGTGGAAATTTCCCGTGATGTGGTAAGTCAATTCCGTGCGGGCAGCTTTGGGCGTGTGGAGTTTGTGTATAACGAATTCAAATCGGCCATTCAACAAAACCTGAGAGCCGAGTTGTTTTTGCCGTTTGTGTCGGAAGAACCCGATGAACAAACGGTGCACGATTACACAGAATATATATACGAACCCGATAAACAGAGCATCCTGGACGTCTTGATTCCTAAGCACCTCAATGTGCAGGTGTGGCGTATTCTGTTGGAATCCAATGCCGCCGAACAAGGCGCGCGGATGACGGCGATGGATAACGCCACGGAAAATGCGGAAGAGATCAAGTCCAAATTGACGTTGTTCTATAACCGCGCCCGTCAGGCGGCCATCACCACGGAAATTTCCGAAATTGTCGGCGGCGCCGAAGCATTAAAAGAATAATTAAAGAGGGTAACACTTCTATGAACAAAGGAAAAATACGGCAAATTATCGGTCCCGTAATTGACGTTGAATTTGAAGAAGGTCAATTACCGGCGATCTATAACGCCATCAAGATTGTAACCGCGGATGGCTCCGAGCTGATCGCGGAAACGCAACAACATCTGGGCGAAAACATGGTGCGTACCGTGGCCATGGACTCCACGGACGGTCTGGTGCGTGGCATGGAAGCCGTTGATACGGGTGCGCCCATATCCGTGCCGGTCGGATCGGATGTGCTGGGTCGTCTGATGAATGTGGTGGGCAAGGAAATCGATGGACTCGATCCGATCAAAACGGATAAGACCTATCCGATCCACCGTCCCGCTCCGCGACTGGAAGACCTGAGTACATCGGATGAAATCCTGGAAACCGGTATTAAGGTTATCGACCTGCTTGAGCCTTATACAAAAGGTGGTAAAACCGGTCTGTTCGGCGGTGCCGGTGTTGGGAAAACAGTTTTGATTATGGAGCTTATCCGCAACATCGCCACGGAACACGGCGGGTATTCCGTTTTCGCCGGTGTGGGGGAACGTACCCGTGAAGGAAACGATTTATGGCTGGAAATGAAAGAATCCGGCGTGTTGGATAAAACCGCTCTGGTATTCGGTCAGATGAACGAACCCCCGGGCGCGCGTCAGCGTATCGGATTAACCGGTTTGACTCAGGCCGAATATTTCCGTGATGAAGAAGGCAAAGACGTATTGTTGTTCATCGACAATATTTTCCGCTTTACCCAGGCCGGTTCCGAAGTATCCGCCCTGTTGGGCCGCATGCCTTCGGCCGTGGGTTACCAGCCCAACCTGGCAACGGAAATGGGCGCCCTTCAGGAACGCATCACCTCCACCAAAAAAGGATCGGTTACTTCCGTACAGGCAGTTTACGTGCCGGCGGACGACCTGACCGACCCGGCGCCGGCAACCACATTCTCCCACTTGGATGCCACAACGGTATTGTCCCGTCAGATTTCCGAGCTGGGTATCTATCCGGCAGTGGACCCGCTGGATTCCACCTCGCGTATTCTTGACCCGCATATTGTGGGCGAGGAACATTACACCGTGGCCAAGCAAGTGCAGGAAACACTGCAAAAGTATAAAGACCTGCAAGATATCATCGCCATTCTCGGGATGGATGAACTGAGTGATGAGGATAAGCTTGTTGTGGCCCGGGCCCGTAAAATCCAGAAATTCCTGTCTCAGCCCTTCTTTGTGGCCGAACAATTCACCGGAACACCCGGTAAATATGTGAAACTGGAAGATACCGTCAAAGGGTTCAAAGGTATTGTGGAAGGCGCGTACGACGATATTCCCGAACAAGCCTTTTACATGGTCGGTGGCATTGATGAAGTTCTGGAAAAGGCTAAGACCTTATAACTCTTTGTTATTTTTACATTTATATTGGTAACTATACAAATAAAAAGATGATGCTTTGCATCATCTTTTTATTTAAGTTTCGTTTCAACTCGTCGAACACCATTTGGAGCATATCATGAATGAAACATTGCATCTCGAAATCGTTACACCGTTCGGGACGGTTCTGGATGAACCGGTGGAAAGCTGTGTCCTGCCGGGCCAGCAGGGTTCGTTTCAGGTACTAAAAAACCATGCAGCTATTGTTTCAAATGTAGATATTGGTTTAATTAAGATTGAGCGCGATGCTCATAAAGAGTATTTTGCCACCAGTGGCGGATTTTGTGAAGTAAAAGATAATGTGATTCGCATTGTGGTCGAATCCGCAGAACAGGCAGAAACAATTGATGTGCAACGGGCTCAAAAGGCTAAAGAACGGGCGGAAGAAAGACTAAGGAAAGATAAGGACGACGTTGACTTTGTACGTGCTGAAGTAGCGCTGAAACGCGCTGTGAACAGGTTGAAAGCCGTGGAAATCGTCAAAAATATTCATTAGTTCTTTTTAGCTCCCGATTGATAGCCAGCTTATATTTATATAGTTTTCAATAAATAAAGGGTAAAAAGGTGCCGGTATGAAAAGTAAAGCCCTTTTGGTTTGGTTATCAATTATCCTGACCATCAGTATTCTTTCTCCATTACAAGCGTATCAATTAACCGATCAGCAATTCCAGGAAAGCCTTAAATCCTATGTGGATAAACTGCTGATCCGCTTTGGTGAAGAGAATATTGAAAAAGAACGTTTCCTGGTTCAGCAATTGCGCATGCTGAATGAGGAATTGCGTACCCGTGTAGGTGATGTGACAGCCAAACGTCAAACTTATTTTGATAAACTGCAAACCCGCCTGAATGAAATCAAAACAATTAAAAATCGTCTGCCCTCTTCGGCAGGGAGTCAGATTTTTAATTTTATAGATGATCTCTCCCAAAGAATCCAAAACACCATTGACGCCGGTATCGTCGATTACAAACGTCAAAAAGTGTTTGATGACGCCACCCAGCTCCTTTATCTGGCCGAAGAGCTGATAAAAATGGATCCCAATGTCAATTTAAGTGCCAATCCCCAAATCAGCGAAGGGTTGTCTAAATTAGAAAAGAAATCCACTTCGGCTTTTGGACATAAGGGACGGACGGCCACGGGCAATAAAAAACGCATGGTCAAATCCAACCCCGGCGTGTTTGATATTTACAAAGAATGGCAACGTACTCAGCGAATCAAATATCTTGTACGGCTGACCGATGTGGAGGTTTTAAAGAAAAAACTGATTAAAAAATCGTCCATTTCGGAATTGGAGCGCATGTTCAAAAGGGAACTGCGTAATGCGGCCCAGGCATACAATTTCGGTTATTATGAATTTGCCGGCCTTTCTTTTTCTGAAATCCTGAAGCGATACAAGGATGTGGGCCAACTGGATGATGTGCTGTTTTATAAAGGACAATGCGACTTTTTACTCGGAAGGTATAACGCCGCAAAAGAAAGCTTTGATAAGTTAATCAATGATTATGCATCCTCGGCTTATAGCGGTCAGGCTTACACCAATTTAATTACCATTGCTTCGCATTATGAAAATTACATTGATGCTGTAAACTATTTCCGTGAAATGCAAAATGTGGTTTCCACAACCGATCAATTTTATCAGGAAGCTTTACTAAAGGCTATAAACGCAGCCTATAACGGTTCCTTATATGAAGAAGCCGTCAATATGGCATTTGAAGTGGAACCCAATTCTCCCGTTTATAATTATGCCCGTTATATTCAGGCCGAAGCCCAGGCCGGTGCGCGTAATTTTGAAGATGCACTTGCTACTTTTGGCTCTATTTTAAATGACCGTTCCCTTGAGCCGGATTTCCGGTTTGATATACTGGCTAAAATGGGTTTTATAAGGTACGAAATGGGCCAGCCACGGGAAGCGATTGCCCTGTTCAATCAGGTGGGCGGTAATTACTCCCGTTATGATCGGGTTCTGATGGGCTATGGTTGGTCTTATTATAAAATGGAAATCGAAAAAGTGTTGGTGCAATCGCGTAATTTTAGCCAGGCCAAAAAATATCTGGAAGTGGTGATAGATGATTATCCCAACAGCGAATATTATCTCGAAGCCAAAACGCTCCTGGGATATATCAATCAACTGGAATTGGATACCAACGGTGCCCTGGAAAATTTTCGATATGCCTATAACGCCAAAAATATCAAGGATTTATCCGATAATCTTAATGTGGAACAGGCAGAGCTGGAAAGCATTGTCAAAACCGCCAAAAGGTTGGAAAAAAAGGCCTTGTTAAAAAATAATCCGGTTGCTTATAGCCGGGCACAGCAGATGTTGCAAACTGTAACAGACCCTTTAAATAAATTGAAATATCAGGATTTAAGTCCGGTTAGTGCCGCGGCCAATAATGAACGTTCCCGTTTGCAGAAGCAACTGGCGGAACTCGACCGGCTTAAAGTAAAAGCGGAAGAAAAGGGCAATAAAGTGGCTCTAGATAAAATCGATGATCTAAAACTTAAAATATATCGCGCTCTGAACGATATGCCGGTTTTTGAATCGTCCCCGCTTGGTTTTAACTACTTTGACGAGCACCCCCTGGCCCGGAAGGAAAGCGTTGTGGAGCATGAGAATGCCAAAGTGGATAAAATGCGCCAGGATGCCCGAAAAGAGCGTGAAAAAGTCATCAGGGAAATAAACAAGCTCGAAATGGCCATTCGCAATGCCCGGGCACGGCGTGATTATCGTAAAGTGGCTAATTTGTCGGTAAGTAAAGACCGTTTTCAGGACTTGTTGAAGAAAATGGATTATATCCAGACCTGGACCTATTCACTTAAAAAAAGGAAAACCAATATAAACCTGTCTCGCTGGAGTGATTACGGTGCTTTTGGTCTGGCCAATGTGAATTTTGCCGTACGCAATTTGCAAAAACAGCAAATTGGTCAAATACGTGACCAGATACAGAAAATCAACGATTTGCTCATCCAACGTAAGGAAAATATTGAACATACCATTAACCGCATTAAAGATGAAATCACATTGATGACGCGCCGTGTACGTCGTCAGGAACGTATCCGGAAACGGGAAGAATTGTACCGTCAATTTGAAGAAAGTTATTTCGATACACATGAATCGGAAACCGAAAATCCAAATAACACAACCGTTCCACCCAGTTTTGATGATGAAGACAATCAGGACAATAATCAGTAGGATTGTTTGGACATAAGCATATGAAGATAAAAATTACTTTATTAAGCGTATTGTTAGCCTTTAGCGGTTTGCAAGCCCAGAATGTAAAAAGTGATTCGCTTTTTAAAAAAGTGAGCATAGACGAGCTGATTAAAATCCGCAAGTACTTCAACCGAAAAGTGGATCGCCTGCGTTCGGAAGAAGCTCAATCGCTTACCGAAGGTAAAAAACTGGGAGAAAGTTTTTTAACGGACGAAGGAATCAAAATAAAAGACCGTGATAAAATTTACATCCGTATTGCTGAATATTACATAGAAGAGGCCGATCGCGATCAGGAAAAAGCTTATGAAGAATATTCCAAAAAGGAAGATGCCTATTTGGAAGCTCTGGAAAAATTTGATGCCGGAGAGTTGGATACCGAACCGGTTCCACCGGAAGAACCGAAGTTGGATTATTCCAAGGCTATTAAAATATATGATAAACTGTTAAATGAATATCCGGCCAGTGAATTTGCCGATGACGCTTTATATAGTAAAGCCTGGTTGCTGGCGCAAATGGGCGAAGGCGCCAAAAGTCGGCGTTTGTTCCAGGAAGTTATCGATAAATATCCCGATTCCCGTTTCGCTCCGGAGTCCTATATACAGTTAGCCGAATATTTTTTCCGCCCCCGTCCGGATAAGACCGATGAAAATCAGGTGGTTTTGGAATTACGTAAAGCGATTCAATTATATAAAAAGGTGTTAGGCTATCGAAATTCCAGAAGGTACGATGAAGCATTGTATAAATTAGGTTGGAGTTATTATAAACTGGCTTCGAGAGACCCTAAATATTATAATGACGCCATCGTTTATTTTGTTGCCGTTGCGGACGATATCGACCGCGCGCGGAAACTGGACCCCAAAAATAAAATCAGCACACCCAATGTACGTGATGAAGCCATCACCTATATCGGTATCAGTTTTACCGATGAATCCTATACCAAACAGGGTGTGGATAAAGCCCGTAAAATGGTTGAACGGTTGGGTGATCGCCCCTATGGTGTTGAAATTATGCGGGCGATAGGGGATACGTATCAAAAAATTGATGAACAGGAAAAAGCGATCTACGCTTTCCAGACATTGTTGGAAATGTTTCCCGATTATGTGGAAGCACCCGTCATTCAGAAGAAGATTGCCCAGGCCCTGTATGCCAAGGGACGGGATCAGGAAGCGTATGACGCCCGGGAAAAGTTATACCAAAATTATGGCCCGCAAAGCGAGTGGTATGCCAATCTTGAAAACTCCGATCGCAAGGATCGTGGAAAATATTTACGTAAGGCTTATAAATTAAGCGAGGAAGCCTTCCGCGCGAATTTAATCGCCGATTTGGAAGATGCCCAGGCCAAGGATGCCGAAGGGATAACCCAGGCGCGACCGGCATGGCAAAAGTTTGCGGATGAATGTAAGCTTTATCTCGATGTTTTCCCCAGCGATTCCAATACCTATGAAATACATTGGAATTATGCCAAGGCCCTGGACCAGAAACTGGGTGACTTTGAAGAAGCCTTTGAACAATACCTGTCCGTCAGCAATGATTATCTGGAAGAGAATCATCAGCATGATGCCGCCCTTTATGCCGTTGGCGTAGCCGATACCATTGTAAAAATCAAATATGGCAGCCAGGGTGATTCGGTGAAATTTAATTTAGCGGATATCGCTCAGTTAAATCCCGAAACGTTATCGCCGGAAGAAACTAATCTAATTCAGGCCTACGACAATTATATCCGGCTTTTTCCCAATGGAAAATATACACCCAACTTTCTGGCGGCGGCCGGTGGTATCTATTATAATCACAAAAAATTTGCCGAAGCTAAAATATATTTTCAAACCCTTGTCAGACGATTCCCCGGTGCCCGGGAGAAGAGCCTGGCCATGCGTTCCATTATGGACTCATACTTTGCTCTGGGCAAGTTTAAGGATTCCGAAGTTATTGCCAAAAAGATACTCGCCGACTCCACTCTGCCCGATGACCAGCGCAAGTTCGCCAGTCAACGTCTGGCGGAAGCTATTTTCAAAAATGCCGAATTTCTGGCGGAACAGGGCGACTTTTTTGCTGCGGCCAATGAATACCTAAGACTTTATAAAGAAGTACCAGATGACAAACGGTATGTGGAGCCCGCGTTATGGAATGCCGGTCTTAATTATCAAAAGGCCCGTGATTGGATTCGTTCCAATGAAGTGTTTGCCATTATTGCCGACAAGTTCCCCGAATCCCAATTCGCTTATGATGCACTGAATAATATGGTGGAAAATTATAAGGAATTGGAACAATACGCCAATGCGGCCCAGGTTTCGGAACGTATTTTTAACACGTATCCTAAAAAAGAAGACGCCGAATCCAAATTGTATAATGCCAGCTATTTCTATCAAAAAGCGGGTGAATGGGCCGAAGCCATTCGGGTCAATAATATTTATATCAATACGTACCCCAATTTGGAATACGCCAAGGATTTATTCTTTAAAAATGCCGATTTGTATCTCAAACTCGATAATCTGGCCGAAGCCAATCGGATTTATGATGAATTTGCTAAGCGTTATCCGAATGACAGTCGTGTAATTACCGCATTTTATGAACGCGGTAAATATTATCTGGACAACGGCCAAAAAGAAGCGGCAAAAATCGAATTTAACAAGGCTATCGCCAAAAGTGAGGAATTTAAACGAGCCGGAAAAGATTATAATCCCTTTATTGCCGGAGAAGCCGTTAATAAACTCGCCGATATTTTACATGATGAATATGTTTCCATACGTTTAACCTTGCCTGAATCTAACATCAAAGCCCAACAGGAAAAGATGAAAACGTTGCTAAAGGAATTAAACACGGCCTATACCAAAGTATTGGCATTTGGTTCGCCGAGAAGTTTTGAAGCGACGTTCAATATCGCGCGATCCTTTGAGGAATTTGCAAACGCGTATGCCCAACAGGAAGTGGACCCGAACTTAGACCCGACTAAATATTTTGTAAAGAAAAAAACAATCAATGAACAGGCGGCTGCGCTTTATGAAAATGCCGTGGATCGCTATAAGGATGTCATTGAGAAAATTCCGGTGATTGCCGAAAAACTTAATGTGGATATGTTTGGACAGGATACCGCTCAGACGGCCATAATCGATTCAGCGGATGTGCGACGTGAGGCAGAACAGGACTCCACAAAAGAATTGGCTCTGAAATGGTATGATAAAGCACATGATAAAATATCCCAATTATTATATACCGAAGCGTCGTTGACTTCTGAAAATGTGGATAATATCCGTGATCTGAAACCGCCGGTAAAAGATGCCTTTAGTACCATTCTCTACCAGGCCGGGGTGATAAATAAAGTGGTGGCGCCTGCTGTTCAGCAAACTATAAAAGCGCATATACGTAATGTGAATGAAGCTGATGAACTTAAATTATCCAATAAATATGTGGAAGAATCGAAACGACAAATTTTGTTGACTTCCAATATACTTGCGGATGAATATGTACAGTTAACCGAAGCCGCTCTTGATGAATTCGAACGCAATTTTGATGAATATCAACAGCTTATCGAAAAGGAATTCGGCACAAAGAATGCGGAAGGGTTGGATTATTACGGTTTAGAAAACAATGCGTTGCAAATGGTGGACCTCAGCATACAAATGGCCAATAACGCCATGGATGCGTTTGCCAACACGCTTGAGCTGGCCAGGGAAAATAATGTTGAAAATGATCTTTTGCGTTCCACACAGGATCGTTTAATAAAATTCGCCCTGGAATCGGCCGGTCGAATGAAAGTTTTGGCCGATTCCTCCAATAAAGTTTCGCAACGGTATCAGGCTTTTTTCGATTCCACAAAAAACTATAACTATCAGGATGGTCTTTCCGCAACGGAATCCTTCTTCTTTGCATTGGATGAAAACAGTCTCGCCCTGTTGGAAAAAGCCTTTGAAATTAAAACCGATCATGAAATCAAAGGATCATGGGCCAATCGTTTAATGCTCAAATTGCTTGAAATCGATCCTGCCCAATATTCTGAAAGTATTGATAAGGAAAAAGTGGAAATATTTAGCGATACCAGTTGGAAGGTAACCAATAATGACTTTGGCGCAAGCTGGGTAGAGAAAGATTTTGATGACAGTGGCTGGGATTTTGCCCAGGTGGTTCCCTCGGGATTCAATCAATTTGATAGTCTGGGTGTTAATCCGCAGGCTATTTGGTATGTGATCACAACTACCACCACGGCCGGTGATACCACGCGGGATACCCTGCAAGTAGGCCTGCCCTCAGCAGATTCCACAACCGTTGCAGCGGTTGATTCGAATATGACGGATACATTGGCTGTCACGGTCGCTGATACCAATGCAACTGTTGCCGCCACAGCTGATTCCAACGCTGTTCAACCCGTACCCACTTTGGGCGCGGCCGTGGTTAATGACACATTGGTCTTTTTCCGTAAGGATTTCACCATAGACGGAAAAGTCGTGGACGGACGCATCTATGTTACTGCGGACAATGATTTCCGCATTTACCTGAACGGTGAGTATTTGCTTGATGATCCCGATGATGATCTTATGGTATTGGATTCGCTTGACTTTTATACTTTTGATCGTTTCATCAGCAATGGTACAAACATCATAGCAATAGATGTAATAGATAAGGATAAAACACAGGCGGGATTGAAATTATATGCCTATTTTGAGGTGATTCCTTCAGAATTTCTTAAGGCAAACGAGGATAAGAAGATCGTTGAAAAAATTGCATTACCGCCCGAAAAACTGGTACAGCTCAATATCGTTAAGAAAAACCGAATTATTCCGGGACAATAATTATGAAAAAATTTATCTGTTTAGCCGTCTTGTTTTTTATACCATTTATGGCACTAGCTCAGGAAGCCCAGGGAGAAGAAGGGGATGTGGTGGAAGTAGGGGAAGCGATTATCAAAATAGAAGTGGAAAAGCCCCAGGTGCAGATCATCGGAAAACGTATCCAGCCGGAATTTCAGGATGTAAATTTGGAAAAATCTTTTTTAAATGAAATTCTGGATAAAGGGCAACAAATAAAATTCGATTATGTATTTAGTGATCAGACTAACCGAATTGATATTGACAAACTCTTAAATCGTCAACGATAATACAAAAATTTCATATTCAGTAGGAGGAAATTCATGGATATCTTTTTTAGCCAATTTGGTGAATCCTTTGCGTGGAGCAGCGACGGCTCTTTCTATATGTATTTCATCGCATTTTTTGGAGCCATTGCAATGGCGATCGCCATTGAACGTATTTATTATATTATGGTTCGTTCCAATGTTAATGCCGATAAATTCATGGCTGAGATTCGTAAACTTGTCGCCGGAGGTAATATTGAACGCGCGATCGAATTATGTGAAAAAGGAAAACAAAAAGCGTTGCCTTTTGTTGTGTTACGTGGATTAAAACGCGCCAATGAAAGTGAAACACTGGATTTTCGCGCCATTCAAAATGCCGTGGATGAAGGGACGTTGGAAGTGATTCCCAAGCTGAAGGAACGCACCAATTATCTTTCCATGCTGGCTAATGTTGCCACGCTGACCGGTCTTATGGGTACGATTTACGGTCTGATCCTTTCATTTGCTTCCGTTGGTCATGAAGGTATTCCGGAATCGGAAAAATCGAAATTGTTGGCAAAAGGTATTTCAACCGCTATGAATACAACGATTTTTGGTCTTACCGTAGCCATTCCGACACTTGTTGCCTATACGGTTATTACCAATCGGACCAGTAAAATCATTGACGAGTTGGATGAACATCTTGTTAAATTGATCAATCTGATCACCGGAAATCGTTAAGCGAAAAAAGAATAAATAGAAATTAAGGGATAAGTCCATGGCATATAAACCATCAATGCGGCGCAACACCGAAGATGTTGATATGGAGCTTGATATCCGGCCGGTTATGAACCTTATGGTTGTTTTGATTCCCTTGCTTTTGCAAGGCGCCCAATGGGTAAAGCTCGGAGCCATCGAGATCAATGCTCCGCCCGCCAAGTCCGTCGGAACGGGTGATGCAAACCAGGAAAACGACCAGAAGGAAGAGACCAAAAAACTGGGGCTTAAGCTGGCCTTAACCGACGATGGAATCAGCATTGCCAATGCCAGCGCCATCCTGACTTCCGGTGAAGGCGATGGCCCCACGGTACCCAACAAGCCCGATGGCTCGTATGATTTTGACGGTTTGCGTGAAAAGTTGATTGAAATTAAGAAGAAGATTGCCGGTAAAGGATACCGCGATCAGGACCGCGCCGTGGTTACAGCTTCCAATGACGTGGCCTATAAAAATATTGTTGATTTAATAGACAATGTGCAAACCTATACCGATGAGGATGGCAAAGAATTGCCGTTGTTTCCTCAAGTGAATTTCGGAAGTATTTTAAAATAAGGAAAGCTGGAGAATTATATGGCCTTTCAACCATCCAAATCCAAAAGACACCTTGAAAAGGAAGAAGGACAACTTAATATGAACTCGATGATGGATATGATGACCATCATCCTGTTATTCCTTCTCAAATCCTTTTCAACGGAAGGCGCTCTGGTAACACAGTCCGCGGATCTGACTCTTCCGGAATCCGTCATCGGTGAAAAACCGAAGAAGGAACTTCAGGTTTCCGTGACCAAAAATGATATTTTGGTGAATAATAAACCGGTTATGTCGTTAAGTGAAGTCGATCCCCAAAGTGTTCTGATCAAACCACTCTCCCAGGTTTTGTCGGAATTTGCGGAAACGGAACGCCAACTGGAAGCTGATGTGGGTAAGGAGTTCAAACATACGGTCATTATCCAGGGAGACAAGGATATGCATTTTGACCTTTTGTACAAAGTGATGTTTACCTGCAGCAAATCGGAATATTATAATATGCGGCTGTTAACAATTAAAAAAGGTTAACCCAAAGATAGGTTGATACATGGATACATTTCAGAAAAAGTTACAGGCACAGGGCGCGGCGCGTTCCGGAGGTGGATACAGAATAGTTAGCTTCCCGAAAGAGTTTGAAAAAAACTTTTTCGAGGGTATGGATAAGCGTTTTTTTCTGATCCTCTTTTCCTCCTTATTACTATCGTTTACCACAATTGCCATACTGGCAAATATGGAATTTTCCAGTGAGGAACTACAAAGCGCCATAAAGGAAAAATATATCCAAAAATTCTACGCTACTCAATTTGAAGAGCCGCAACCTGAAGAAGTGCAGGTGGAAGACAATGCCCTGGCTGCCGAAGAGGGTGTAAAAGAAGAAGCTCCCAAGGAAGATACCCGCGCCAAGCAGGATCAGGGTAAAAGGGAAGAAGCCAGTGGGCAATCCGCGCAGGAAAGACGTGAACAAGCCCGACGGGCCGCCGCACGAAGGGGCGCCCAGCGTTCCCGGGTACAACAACAAGTTGCCAGCACGGGTGTGTTGGGTGAATTGTCCGCCAGTGGTGGCGGTGGCACGGGTGACGCTGTTTATGATGTGCTGGGTGAAGGTGGCGATGCCGGGTTGGGTAATCTGGAAGATGCCATCGGTAACGCGGACGGCTTGGTTACCGCGTCCTCATCCAACCGTCGTTCCTCCCTCGGTGAACGTAAAGGCGGTGGCGGACGTAAGGGACGTGCCGGTATTGATGACCTGATTTCCGGCAGTGGTGTCGGCACAGGGTCTGGTGTTAATATTAAACGTGATGCCGGTTTTTCCATAAAAGGAGTTGGCGGTGGCGTTTCCGGACGTGGATCCAAAGCTACCAATCGTTCCCAGGATGCTATCGGACAGGTTGTTGCTCAGCATACACAAGGTATCCAACAATGTTACAAAAAAGAAGCACGTATCAATCCGAATCTTAAAGGTAGCGTAACAGTGCAATTTACCATAGCGCCCAACGGACGTGTTACACGCGTACGTATAGTGAATTCCTCCCTTAAAAATCGCAATGTGGAAAATTGTATAAGCCGACGCATAAAATCCTGGCGCTTTAAGAAAATCAATCCCAAAGACGGCAATGTCAACGCGCGATATAAGTGGATTTTCAGTAGCTGACAACATGCAAATTCTTAAAAAAAGCCCCGTATTTTCGGGGCTTTTTTATATTTGAGCCATCTTATCTATTTATTTATATTGCCCGCTCATCAATAAAGTGTGGAGCATACATGTACCGTACACATACCTGTGGCGAACTGAACACATCCTTTACCCAAAAAGAAGTTAAACTGGCCGGATGGGTCGCTAAACGCCGTGACCACGGTGGCGTTATTTTTATAGATTTGAGAGATCAATACGGCATTACCCAGGTTGTCTTTAATCCGGAATATCATACACCCTGTTATGAGCAGGCAAAAAGTTTGCGTTCCGAATATGTTATTCAGGTAACCGGCCTTGTGCATGAACGGCCGGAAGACAGGCATAATGAGAAACTGGCGACCGGTGATATTGAAGTGATGGTTCATGAATTAAATGTACTGAATATATCGCAAACCCCACCCTTTGAAATGGATGATGCCATTACGGTTAATGATGAAATACGATTGAAATACCGATACCTGGATTTGCGGCGTACTAAGTTGCATAATGACATCCGTGTAAGGGGGCGTGTGACTTCCGCCGTGCGTTATTATATGGAAAAGGAAGGCTTTACGGAAATAGAAACACCCGTATTGATGAAATCCACACCGGAGGGCGCACGTGATTTCCTGGTTCCCAGCAGGAATTTCCCTGGTCGTTTTTACGCCTTGCCTCAATCTCCCCAAACCTATAAGCAGTTGTTAATGGTGTCGGGCTTTGACAAATATTTTCAAATTGTAAAATGTTTCCGGGATGAAGATTTGCGTAAAGACCGTCAACCGGAATTTACCCAGATCGATATCGAAATGTCCTTTGTGGACGAAGACGATGTTATGAATGTGGCCAGTGGTTTAACCGCTCATCTGTTTAAGGAAATTCTGGGTGTGGAACTGGAAACACCCTTCCCCAGGTTGAGCTATAAAGATGCGATGGAGACATATGGCACGGATAAACCCGATCGTCGCTTTGAACTGACCTTAAAAAATGTAAGCGCGGTGTTTGCAGAAACAGGTTTTAATGCGTTTAAAGGTGTTTTGGAAAATGGCGGCCATATCGCCATGTTGGTGTTGCCAGCGCAATATAACTATACCCGCAAGCAAATTGATCAGCTTGTGGATTATGCTAAAAAGTACGGGGCAAAAGGACTGGCCTACAGTAAGGTTGCCGGCGAAGGTTTGCAAACCGGTATTGCCAAGTTCCTTTCCGAAAGTGAACAAAAATCATTGATCGAACAATTTCATTTGAAGGAAAACGATCTGTTGTTCTTTATCGCCGATACGTACGACATAACCTATAACGCATTGGGCGCCGTACGGTTGAAATTAGGGGAAGACCTGAACCTGATAGATAAAAACAAGCATGATCTGTTTTGGGTTGTGGATTTCCCATTGTTGGAATATAATCCCGATGAAAAACGATACGTCGCGCGGCACCATCCGTTTACCAGCCCCAAAGCGGATCAAATGGAACAACTCGATGAACATCCGGATAAGGCGCTGGCGCGGGCTTATGATTTGGTATGGAATGGTAATGAAATTGCGGGCGGTAGTATCCGTATTCATCGAAATGATATACAACAAAAAATGTTTAATGTTTTAAATATAAGTGAAGAAGAAGCCGAAGCAAAGTTTGGTTTTTTGTTGGATGCTCTGAAATATGGCGCGCCACCGCACGGTGGAATCGCCTTTGGTTTGGATCGCCTGGTGATGTTGTTAACCGGAAATGAATCGATTCGCGATGTGATTGCCTTTCCGAAGACCAGTTCCGGATTATCGCTGATGGATAACGCACCGTCGGAAGTTGACGAGGCGCAATTAAAAGAATTACATATCCGGTTAAGACGTTAATATGCTTGACTTAAAGTACCTATTTTAGTAGGTTTTACGCTAATCAACGAACATCATATTTTTAGGAGGCTATTGATGAAAAAGTTGTCTAACTCAATCCGGATCCTGAGCATGGGATTGTTGCTTGTGCTGGGATTGTCATTGACCAGTTGCGGTTGGAAAGCCAGTGAAGAAGAGATTCAGACATTGGAAGAAACCCGTGCCGCTGCGTTGGATGCCGAAAAAGCATATCAGGATAAAAAAGCCGAAGCCGATGATCTTCAGCGTCAGGTAGATGCTAAAAAAGCTGAGTTGAAAAAAGCTCAGGCTGAAAAAGAAAAAGTAAGTAAAGCCGTTGAAGCGCGTAAAGCTGCTGATGGTGAATAACCGTTAGAATCTATCTGAATATAAAGGAGATAAAAATGAACGCTGTTAAATCCGTTTTTATAGTATTGCTGCTCTCGTTTGTTGCAGCTTACGCTCAGAACTATTCTTATAATTACGAAGAAATGACTCAGGAACAATACATGGCTGAGTTGGAAAAATGGAAAGGTCGTTTAGCCACAGCCGAGCAGGGTATTGCCGATGAAGACGCCCGCATTGCTCAGTTAAAACAAGAACTCGAATCCCTGAATCAGCAAATTGATCAGACATGGAATGAAATCTATGCGATTGCCAGCTCCGATAAAGCCGGTAATGATGCATACGTCGCCGAAATCAATCAATTGAAAAATGATGTTAGTGCTTTCCTGGCCATGTCTCCGGAAGATATTTACAGCCGGATGAATGAGTTAAACGATTTTGAAGCCAAGGTTGAAGAGCTGAAGAAAAACGATTTATCCACACTGACCGCTAATGAGCGCAGCCTGAATCAGGTGTTGAGTCTGATCAATCAGGCTCGCGAAAAAGGCAAAACCGCCGTGCCGCCTTCCTATACGGTTGAACGTGGCGATTATTTATGGAAAATTGCTGCCAAGCCCGATATCTATGGTGACGCCTATGCCTGGATGCGTATTTATACATCCAATGCGGATCAAATTAAAGACCCCGATTTGATCTTCCCAGATCAGGTGCTGACCATTCCCCGTGTTGTTGGTCCGAATGAGCACCTGGTTCAAAAAGGTGAAAATCTATCGATGATCGCCGGTTATTCGAATGTATATGGCAGCTCATTTAAATGGCAAAAGCTGTTCGAAGCCAACAAAAGCACCATTTCTGACCCGAATGTTATCTATCCGTATCAGGTCATAAAAATCGAACGCTAAGATAGTTTACAATTTATTCAATAAAGCTTCCGGTTTGAACAGCCGGAAGCTTTTTTTATTTATTGACTATGGAAGAACTCAAAGAACTTATATTTGACATTCCGGAAGATGTCCCGCCGGTTTATTTTTACGGGCCCAATGATCTATTTATTAATGTGTTGTCCGAACAGACAGAATGCCGTATAGTTTCCCGCGGATCACGTTTGAAAATTATCGGTAAGGCGCGCGAAACGGAAGCAGTTCTGGCCATGTGCGAAGAAATGATAGCCCTGCTACGCAAAAAAAAACGGGTAACGGCTGAAGATATCCGCACCATTGTCCATGTTCATAGCCTTCCGGCCATGAGTGAAAACGTTCCCGAAAACCGCGTTGCTCAGGAAATCGACAATCAAATTACCACTGTCCGAAAAACCGTGTATGCCAAAACAGAGGGGCAACGCGAAGTCATCCGCTCTGTTCAGGATCATGATCTGACATTTGTAATAGGGCCGGCGGGTACGGGGAAAACCTATATTGCCGTTGCCCTGGCGGTACATTACTATATAAAGGGTTTTATCAAAAAAATAATTTTAACACGGCCGGCTGTGGAAGCGGGTGAAAGCCTCGGCTATCTTCCCGGGGATTTTAAGGAAAAAATCGATCCATATTTAAAACCGCTTTATGATGCGTTGGAAGATATGCTGCCACGCAGTCAGTTGAAAAATATGTTCGAAGAGCAGATTATTGAAATCATTCCCCTGGCCTATATGCGCGGCCGTACGTTGAACAATGCCTTTGTTATTCTGGATGAGGCCCAAAATACCACATTTACCCAGATGAAAATGTTTCTAACCCGCCTGGGGCATCATACCAAGGCCATGGTCACCGGTGATGTTACACAGGTGGATTTGGATCATCGTAAGGAGTCCGGCCTGATAACCGGTTTACGTGTATTGCGTGCCATTGAGCAGATAAAGGTGGTATATTTTAACCGGGAAGATGTGGTTCGCCACCCTTTGGTCAAAAAAATCATCGATGCCTACGATGCTTATGATGCAGACGATGAAATATAAGTAACTAAGTTGATATACGTCTTCGTTATGGGTAAATTCCCTACTTGTCTATAAATATGGTGAATATTATGTCAGAAATTAAAAAAGTCGTTATTGTAAGTGCGGCGCGCACGCCAGTTGCTTCATTTATGGGTGCTTTTAAAGATGTGCCCGCTACCATGCTGGGCAGTGCGGCCATAAAAGGTGTTATCGAAAAAAGCGGTATCGATCCGGCTTGCGTGGATGAAGTAATTATGGGTAATGTCCTGCCCGCCAATGAAGGGCAGGCGCCCGCCCGGCAGGCCGCTCTCGGAGCGGGACTGGATAAGTCCGTGCAGTGCCTGACGATCAATAAAGTGTGCGGTTCCGGATTAAAAGCGGTCATGTTGGCCGCGCAAGCCATTCAGGTAGGCGATGCGGATGTGGTGATTGCGGGAGGCATGGAGAATATGTCTCAGGCCCCTTTTTATCTTCCCGATTACCGCGCCGGACATAAAATGGGCCATGCCACGGTAGTGGATGGCATGATCAAAGACGGGCTGTGGGACCCGTATAACGATTTTCATATGGGCAATGCTGCGGAAATGTGCGCTAAAAGTTGTGATGTGCCCCGTGATGCCCAGGATGAATTTTCCATCCTGAGTTATAAACGCGCTTTGGAATCCATGGAAACGGGGCGTTTTAAGGACGAGATTGTACCGGTTACTGTTACGCGGCGTAAAGGGGACCCGATCGTGGTGGCCGAAGATGAGGAACCACATCGAGTAAATTTTGAGAAGATTCCAAAGCTGCGTCCGGCATTTGAAAAAGACGGTACGGTAACAGCCGCCAATGCTTCGTCAATCAATGACGGGGCCGCGGCGCTTTTATTAATGTCCGAAGAAAAGGCCCGTGCATTGGGTTTGACCCCGATGGTTACCATTGTCAGCCAGGCGTCAGCGGCCCGCTTGCCGGAAGAATTTACAACCGCCCCCTCCGATAGTATTCGAAAAGCCTTGGGGAAAGCCGGGTTAAAAGTGGAAGATATTGATCTGTTTGAAATCAATGAAGCGTTTGCCGTCGTCACCTTAATCAATAATCGGTTACTTGGCATTCCGGTGGAAAAAGTTAATGTGCATGGCGGTTCCGTGGCAATCGGCCATCCCATCGGCGCCAGCGGAGCGCGTATTTTGGTCACCCTGTTACATGCCATGCAACAACGTTCCGCCCGGCGTGGCCTGGCATCCATTTGTATCGGGGGCGGGGAAGCGTCAACCTTAATTGTGGAGAAGTTCGAAAATGAGTAAAACTGTAGGTGTTGTAGGATGCGGCACCATGGGTAACGGTATCGCCCATGTGTTTGCCCAAAGCGGATATACCGTTCACCTTGTGGATATTAAAATGGCGTATTTGGAAAAAGCGCTGGCCACAATTGAAAAAAATTTACAACGACAGGTAAAAAAAGAGATCCTGACCCCCGAGCAAATGCAGGCAACCCTGGAACGTATTGAAATTTCCACGGATTATCAGGTTTTTGCCCATGATATGCTGGTAGTGGAAGCGGCGACCGAGAATCAGGAACTAAAAAATGATATCTTCCGGAAACTGGATGATATCTGTTCCGGGGAAACGATTTTAGCCAGCAATACATCTTCCATATCCATAACGGAAATTGCCGCTGTTACCAACCGGCCGGAAAAGGTGATTGGCATGCATTTCATGAATCCGGTGCCGGTGATGAAGCTTGTGGAAGTGATTCGCGGATTGGCGACGTCCGATGAAACCTACGCCACGGTTGAACGTATGTCCCGTGAACTGGGCAAAACGCCGGTGGAAGTGAACGATTACCCCGGTTTTATTGCCAATCGCATATTGATGCCCATGATCAATGAAGCGATTTTTTGCCTGATGGAAGGCGTGGCGGATAAAGAGGCCATCGATACGGTTATGAAATTGGGGATGAATCATCCTATGGGGCCGCTTACCCTGGCCGATTTTATCGGGCTTGATGTGTGTCTGAGTATCATGAATGTGTTATATGAAGGTTTGGGTGACCCGAAATACCGGCCCTGTCCGTTGCTTAAAAAAATGGTGGCCGCGGGTTTTCTGGGCCGTAAAAGCGGGAAAGGATTTTACGACTACTCAAAATGAAACAACGCAAAAGAAGAGAATGCGCGTTGAAATTACTATATGCGCATGAATTTAACCCTATTACTACCGACGAACAGATAGAAAACCTGATGGCGGAACATAAGGAATGCGGCGATCCTTTTCCCCGTAAACTTACGGAAGTATGCCTGCGGGAACAGGAAAAACTGGATGAATTGATAGCCGCCAAACTTGTGCGCTGGGATTTGAACCGCGTGGCCTTGATGGACCGTCTTATTTTACGCATGGGCCTGGCGGAAATTCTTTATTTTGAAGACATCCCGCCGGAAGTGACCATGAATGAAATGATTGAGCTGGGTAAAAAATACAGCACCGATAAGAGCGGGAAATTTGTGAATGGCATCCTTGACGCTTTGATCAAATCGCTTATCAAAGAGAATAAAATAAAAAAATCAGGACGCGGATTACTATCCGATCTCATGTAAGTATATGAAAATTGCCGTCTTATCCGATATACACGCCAATCTCGAAGCGTTACAGGCTGTTCTGGATTATACGCACACCCATCAGGTGGAAAAGCTTTATTGCCTGGGTGATTGCGTGGGGTACGGCCCGGACCCCGATGCGTGTGTCACCTTATTAAGGGAAAAGGCGGACGCCATTGTTATGGGCAATCATGATTACGCGGCGGTGGGACTGGCTGATATCCGCTATTTTAACGCTTATGCCCGGTTTGCCATCGAGTGGACACGGGCGCAACTGAGTCCGGAAAATCTTAATTACCTTAAAAAATTACCCTTTACAAGGGAAGAAGGCGATATATTACTGGTACACGCCTCGCCGAAAAATCCTAGCCATTGGGATTATGTGCTGACCCAGGAAGAGGCCCGGCAACAATTTAAGTCCTTCCGGCAGGAAATATGCTTCATCGGGCATTCACACATGCCTGTTATCTTTACGCCATCGGCCTATTATCATACGGGAAGTATTATTCTGGAACAGGGTGAGCAATACATTGTGAACGTGGGCAGCGTGGGGCAACCCAGGGATGGCGATCCACGGGCCTGTTTTGTGATTTATGATTCGGATAAGCACGCTTTGGAATACATACGCGTGCAATATGATGTGGAAAAGACATCTCAAAAAATAAAAGAAACCGATTTGCCGGAATATCTGGCGGAACGGATTTTATACGGACAATAAACGGGGAAACCATGGTACAAGCGATCTTTAAAAAAATATTCGGTTCCAAAAATGACCGAGAAGTTAAGCGGTTATTTGAAATGGTGGATCAGATAAACGCTGAATATGAAAAATTACAATCACTCAACGACGAGCAACTTCAAAACAAAACCGGGGAATTTCGTCAACGTTTGCAAGAGGGCGAAACGGTTGACGATCTGCTCATCGAGGCCTTTGCCGTTGTTAAAGACGCCTGTCGCCGTCTAAAAGGACAACAATGGAAAGTGGTGGGGCACGATGTGACCTGGGATATGGTGCCCTTTGACGTTCAGTTGGTGGGGGGCATTACCCTGCATCAGGGGAAAATTGCCGAGATGGCCACGGGGGAAGGTAAAACACTGGTGGCCACGCTTCCCTTGTATCTGAATGCCCTGGAAGGCAAAGGCGCCCACCTGGTTACGGTTAACGATTATCTGGCCCAACGCGACTCGGAATGGATGGGGGGCGTTTTAAAATTTCTCGGCCTGACGGTCGGTGTTATTTTAAACGATATGACACCGGAGCAACGACGCGAGGCGTACAATTGCGACGTAACCTACGGTACCAATAATGAATTCGGTTTCGATTATCTGCGCGATAATATGGCCGGTTCCGTGGAAAATATTGTACAGGTACGCGGGCATCACTACGCCATAGTGGATGAGGTGGACAGCGTTCTGATTGACGAAGCGCGTACCCCGTTGATTATCAGCGGCCCGGTTAGTGTTTCCACACATCGTTATGCAGAGATGAAGCCCCTTGTAGAGCGGTTGGTTACCGCGCAAAACCGTTTGCTTAACCGACTGATCAAGGAAGGTGAGGAACTGTTAAAAGAGGGCAAGGAACGCGAAGCGGGAATGAAATTGCTGATAGCCGAAAAAGGTGGCCCCAAACATAAACGTCTTCTTAAACTGTACCACGACCCGTCCGTTAAAAAGCTGGTACAAACCATGGAAAACGACTATCTGCGCGATAAAGGGCAAAACAAAACCTCTGACGAGCATTACTTCGGTGAACTTTATTACATAGTGGATGAAAAAAGTCACATCATCGACTTAACCGAAAAAGGGCGGCAGGAACTCAATCCCAATGATCCCGAAATGTTTTTAATTCCCGACCTTGGCGAAGAAATAGCCAAAATAGAAAACGATGCCTCCCTGAATGAAGAACAGAAGCTGGCCAAAAAAGATGAACTGCATCAGATTTTGAATGAACGCAGTGAAAAAGTACAAAATATCTCTCAGTTGCTGCGCGCCTATACGCTTTATGAGCGTGACCAGGAATATGTGGTACAGGATGGCAAGGTGCAAATTGTGGATGAATTTACCGGCCGTATTCTTCAGGGGCGTCGTTACAGTGACGGTTTGCATCAGGCCATCGAAGCCAAGGAAAATGTGCGCATCGAGCGCGAAACCCAAACGCTGGCCACCATCACCCTGCAAAATTATTTCCGTATGTACGATAAACTGGCGGGGATGACCGGTACGGCGGAAACGGAGGCGGCGGAATTTTGGGAAATTTATAAACTGGATGTTTTGGTTATCCCCACCAACAAACCCATTGCCCGCATCGATATGGATGACCGCCTGTATCGAACCAAGCGTGAAAAATACAACGCTATCATCGAAGAAATCGAAACCATGCATAAACTGGGCCGTCCCGTATTGGTGGGTACGGTTACGGTGGATGTTTCCGAAACCTTAAGCCGGATGTTGAAACGCCGCGGCATTAAGCACAATGTGTTAAACGCCAAGCAACACAAGCGCGAGGCCGAAATTGTGGCCGCCGCCGGTGAACGCGGAGCGGTGACCATCGCTACCAACATGGCCGGACGCGGCACGGATATAAAACTGGGCGCCGGCGTGCGCGAAGCGGGCGATCCGGATCGGGGCATCCCGGGCGGATTGCATGTGATAGGCACCGAACGGCATGAGTCCCGGCGCATCGACCGCCAGTTACGCGGGCGTAGCGGCCGTCAGGGCGACCCCGGCAGCAGTATCTTTTACCTGAGTCTGGAAGATGACCTGATGCGCTTGTTCGCCACGGAACGGGTGGCCGGAATCATGGAACGGCTGGGCGCCGAAGAAGGAGAAGTGATCACCCATAAAATGATGACCAAGGCCATTGAACGGGCCCAACGCAAGGTGGAAGCCCGGAATTTTTCCATTCGTAAACGCCTGCTGGAATACGATGACGTTATGAATCAACAACGCACGGTGATTTATGACCGCCGACGCGCCGCCCTGATGCAGGAAGATACATATCAGGAAGTTGTGGCCATTCTGGATGAATATCTGGATGGCATCATGCCGGACTATGTGGACCCGAAAGGGCACAGCGAAGAGTGGGACCTGGAAGGCCTTAAAAATGAAATTCAAAAGATCGCGTTTCTGGATTTCAATAAAATTTATGAAAAAGCCCCGGCTTACACAGCGGATGACCTGAAAGAAGCCCTGAAACAGGCCATGCTGGAATTGTATAACTTTAAGGAACAGCGTATCGGACGTGAAAAAATGGCCGTACTGGAACGCTATTTTATTTTGCGGGTCATTGATGAAGAATGGAAAGACCATCTCTATCAAATGGATATGTTGAAGGAAGGCATTCATCTGCAGGCTTACGGCCAGAAAGACCCGCTGATTGAATATAAAAAAGAAGCCTTTTATATGTTCACCGCGTTAATCGAACGCATTAATAAAACCATCCTGAACTGGTTGTGGAAATTCCAGTTGGCGGAAGAGCCGGTAAACAGGGAAGAACGCCGTCATGTACCCATGAAGACCGTTCACGAATCTTCCACCAATATGGGATTCAGCGGTGTACAGGCGCAGGAAACGGACATCCAGAAAGCCTCCCGGGAACGCTCCAATAAAAAACAACCGGTGCGTGTAGAAAAAACACCCGGGCCGAATGATCCCTGTTTTTGCGGTAGCGGTAAGAAATATAAAAAGTGCCACGGCGCGCAAGCCGGATAAGGTGCTGCCATGCAACTTTTTTACAGAGAAACGGGAAGCGGAGGGCCCGCTGTATTAATTTTACATGGTCTGTTTGGCATGTCCGATAACTGGATGACCTTTGCCAAACGTCTGGCCACAGACTATCATGTCTATCTGCCGGACCTGAGAAATCATGGCCGGTCGCCGCATAGTGAAGAAATGAATTATAACGTTATGGCCGGTGATGTGGCCCGTTTTATTCGTGATACCATTGGTCGGGCATGCAGTGTGGTCGGTCATTCCATGGGTGGCAAAGTGGCCATGAAACTGGCCCTGGAAGAGGCGGAACTGATCGATTCTATGGTATCCGTTGATATAGCACCCAAACGCTATCATACCAGTCAGTTTGCCCGTTTTATTGATGTGATGCGGGCAATCCCCACGGAAACATTAAACAATCGCGGCGAAGCCGAGCGTATTTTACAGGAACAACTGATGCTGCCCGCCGCCACCCGGCAATTTCTTTTAAAAAACCTGTACCGCGATGAAAATAACCAATTTAAGTGGCGTGTGAATCTCACGGCCCTGCATAACCATTTGGACGCATTGTTAGGGGGGATTGATTCGGATACGCGTTTCGAGAAACCGGCTTTATTCGCCCGTGGATCACTTTCTCTGTATATCACCGAAAAAGACACACCACTCATACACCGTTTATTTCCCAATACCGTAATCGAAACCGTGCCCGGCGCCAATCATTGGGTGCATGCCACCGCTCCGGACGCGCTGGAAAAAATCCTGCGCTCGTTTTGGACTCGTCATTCCTGTAAGTAAACGCGCTTTATTCGGATAATTGCTCTCCCTGATAAGTTTTTTTTACAAAAATTTATTTTTAGCCCTACTATGTGATAAATGGCACGAACGCCTATTATAACATGTGGCATATTCGACCCTGCACCATATGGTATCCATTTACATCCTGTTAATGGTTAAGAGATATATATTGGAGGGCTTAAATGCAAAAGCATGGCTACAAGTGGCTTAATGTATGGTTTATTCTGTTCATGAGCATTTCGACCGGGTTTTCCCAGCAGTTTACGGGGCCTATACGCACATTTGGTAAATATGTGACCAACGGCGTTTCCTGGAACGATTATGATAACGACGGTTTTTATGATATATACATGACCAACGGGTTTCAGAGCAGTTCTCCCTTACTGTGGGAGAATTTTCTGTACCATAACCTGGGAAACGGGTTATTCGATTCGGTATCAACCGCGGGCAGCATAGAGAGTGATGTTTTCTTATCCGCCGGTAGTTCCTGGGGGGATTTTGATAACGACGGTGATATCGATGTTATTGTTGGTGAGCCTTTAACCCATTCCTCCGGTTCCGGTTTTTTTTCTACCTACTTTTCCGAGACAAAAGTTTATCAGAATAACAATGACGGGACATTTACCGATTTGACTTCCATGGGCGATCTGGGAAATGAAATCTCCGGAGGTTCCACCTCTCAATCGCATATCGGCGCCATTTGGGTGGATTATGATAATGACGGCGATCTTGATGTGATTGAATCGAACGCCACGTTTTTAGGCGGCGCCCAAAATTTCACCATGTATAGAAATAACGGCGACGGTACTTTTACTTCCATTAGCAATAATATCACAGCCGCTTCATCGGCGCGCGCCGGATTTACCGCCGCGGATTTTGATGAAGACGGCGACATCGATATCGTCACCCTGGCCGGTAATACGGGTCAAAACACAACGTTGTGGATCAATACGGGAACGGATTTTACGGAAACGGTTTTACTTTCCGGCGGATCCACATACAATTCACAATCCGCCACCTGGCTGGATTATGACGGAGATGGCGATCTGGATTTATACATTGCCATAGCCGGTGACGATAGTAACGTAGCCCAGCCCAATGAATTATTCCGCAATGATAATGGCACCCTGGTTCAGGTTACCTCCGGCGTGGGGCCGATCATCTCCGATGCCTATCTCACCCTGGTAACCGCTGCCGCGGATTATGATAACGACGGTGATATTGATATTTATACAGGTGTGAACGGTGATTTAACCAGTTCGCCCGCCCAACACAATGCATTATATACCAATAACGGCAGCGGTGTATTTACGGAAAACACCACCACCGGCATCGATACCTCCGGTTTTGCCGAAGGCGGTTCCTTTGCCGATCTGGATAACGACGGGGACATGGATTTGATGGTGGGTCGTCAGGGTAAAAACTATCTTTATAAAAATAACGGTAATAGCGGAACCCACTGGAGTGAAATTGAATGTGTTGGCAATGGCAGCACCGTTAACATGTCGGCCATCGGTGCCTTGGTAAAAGTGACGGCAACCATTAACAGTTCATCCAAAACACAAATTCGTGACGTTTCGCCGCAAACGGGGCGTGGCAGTCATAATATGCTGCGTACACACTTCGGTTTGGGTGACGCAACCTATCTTTCCAATATTACCGTACGCTGGCCCGGTCCGGGTACCACCACTTCCTATACGGACATGCCGGCCGATAAAATCATGCGTTATACCTTCGGGACTTCCACGGGAACCGCCGATGTATTGGCCAGCCGCACCTTTCTGTACCTTATCGGCAGCAGCGGCGGCGCAGTGGAATTCGTAAGTAACACTGATGTGGACGGCGGGACGCTGACCATCACCCGTACGGACAGTGATCCCGGCAACGCCGGTTACAGCGGCAGCGCCACAGCCCCGGACGGTTCCACGGTTACCCCTAACTCGGTGAGCAACGCCAAATACTGGACGATGTCCGAAAGTGGCTTAACCGGGAATTATTCCGCGCGTATCTATATAGACATAAGCGGCATCGCCGGTGTCAATAATCCGGATCGTCTGGTGATATTACAACGCGCCAATTCCGGCAGCGCCTGGACGCCGCTTAATACTTCGCGCACCGGCAACACTCTATCCACCACCGGAACGGTTACCACATTAGGCGAATTTGCCATCGGTTCCAATACCGCGGATAATTCATTGCCTGTGGAATTAAGCGCCTTTTCCCTTGAAGCCGGTGATGGGAAGGTGGTTATGAACTGGAAAACCGCTTCGGAGCTGGAAAACGCCGGTTTTGTCATCGAACGTTCCGTGGCAGGTCGTGATCAATTTATGGAAATCGCGTCGTACCAAGCCGACGATGCTTTAAAAGGACAACTCTACAGCAATACGGAAACAGCCTATTCCTTTACGGATAACAGTGTTGTGAACGGCACAACATATACCTATCGTTTATGGGATGTCAGTTTATCGGGGGCACGTACACAACTGGCGCGTCAGGAAGCCCGTCCCATGACGGTTGTAAGCGGTTACATGCTGCATAGGAATTATCCTAATCCTTTTAATCCCGTCACAACAATCCTTTTTGATGTGCCCGCTGATGAAGCGCAAACGCCTGTAAAACTGACTGTTTATAACAGTCTCGGCGAACGGATTCGCGTTCTTTTTCAGGGTACATTGAACAGCGGCAGCCATCGTTTTGAATGGGATGGCACCAATCAGAACGGCATTCAGCAGGCCAGCGGTGTATATATTTTACATGCCACGGCCGGGAACCGTTTTAGCCAAACCATGAAGATGCTGCTGGTTAAATAAAGGCAATGCTAAATTGCAACTAAAGCCCGAAGGCCCTCTTCATTTTGAAGGGGGCTTTTTTTTTTTGAGATATAATACGATCCCATTGATTCATTTTACGAAGCTATTTTCATCCATATGGATAAGATTCGTCGGACTCATTTACGCAATGGTATGGTGTCTGGGCTGTTTACCTAAACGTTTTAAGAACGCAGAAAAAAAACAGTAACCGCGGGAAAGGACGCACGGTAAGCAGTGTATGGGAATGATGGATGATAGGTGGTGTGATCGGATATAAAAAAGGCGCCGGACGGAATGTACGGCGCCTGGAAATTGAAAGTATGTTAAACTTTATTTACGGCTGAGAAAAACACGGTTGGCAGGCAACGCATTGCCAGGTAATTCGCCGGTTACCTTATAGACCAACACACTAAAAGCGGCCATTAATTCATCGGCGGTAAAGTTACAATGTCCGTAACGCGGTGTGGCCTGTGTGGTCAAAAATGCGCTGCTTCCGGAAAGTTCGGCTTTTGCTTCATATAAATCCATCTGTTCCTTGGGGACAATCTGATCGCCCAGGGTATGCATCATAACCAAAGGTTTGAACAGCAGGCCGCTGGTGGTATAATCGTTTTCTATGGCTTGCAGGGCCGCGGCATCCGCCGTAAAACGTTGAACGCCTGCATTGACCGCCTTAGCGTTAAAACCGCCATGATAGGTACGCGTGCTGTTATCGAATGGATTACCGCCCAAAACCTGACGGGCGTTGTTCGTGGCAAAAGCATTATACCATAAGATGCTCACAAACGTATATACCGTGCTGTTGGCCGGGTCCTGCGGGTCTATCGGCGCGCCGCTAAAACGCAATACCTGGCTGGCGGCAATGGGGTCGGCAATGACGGCATCGATGATTTTTTGTTGATACATATCCCAGTTGTCCATTAACTCCTGCGGTATATCCACCGCGTTACCCGGTAACACATCGGGGAAGAAATAATCGAACAGGACACGGAAATCACCGAAATAATTTAATTGTTTTACAAAATCACCGGACGGGCCGCAAAGAGAGAGCGCGCCGCTGTAGAGAAAAAAGTTTTTTTCCATGCTTAAATTGGTAATCAGGCCGCCTTCGGATACGCCTATGAGATAGGTCTGTTTGGCGCGTCCCACTTCGCTTTTGAAAATATTGGTCAGGTCAGCCAGATCGGCAACGCCTTCTTTTACGGCCAGACCATTAACGCTGTAACTGGTAATGGCGAAGGCATAGCCCATATCCGTGATCACATCCGGCAGGTAGGTGGAATCATCGGCATACAATTGACTTTCCGGAATGCCGACGGGTTGCGTGGCATCCACATAACCGTGGGCAAACATAACCAGCTCGCGGTTCCACTGGTCGGGAACCCATATTTTATAGATGGCGCCGCTGTTTTGCGTACCTTCTATCAGCGTACCGCCGTTAAGGGTCTGTGTACGCGTGGATGTATGGGTAACCGGATCGATATTGACCGATGTGGGTTCATTTTGACAGGAAAACAGAACAAGTCCGCCAAGAGCGAGCAGACCGGCGCCCTTACGGAAAAGGCGATGGAAATTAGAAAGCATCGGGCTCTCCTTTGCAATAAATGAGTATGAATCGTTGGTCGAGTTAGAATCAGATAGAGTTAGGTACGGCAATATATTGAATCGATGGGGTTATGGCAAACGAAATTAAAGGGCATTTTCTTAAAAAACTTTTACTAAATCATCAATGATGTACGGTTACGCGAAATCATGAATATAATATGAATGATGATCTCTTTCCTTATGGGTGCGTATGTG
>RFFS01000154.1 GCA_003696775.1 Calditrichota bacterium | reverse complement strand
CGCGCCAGCTCCAGGCAGATGGCGCGCCCGAGACGTACCGCGCCACCGGTAACCAATGCGGTTTTATCTTTTAAAAGCATGCGAAAAAATATGAAAAGAGAACGCAAAAAACCAATCCATAAC
This sequence comes from Calditrichota bacterium, assembly GCA_003696775.1. Lineage (GTDB taxonomy): Bacteria > Calditrichota > Calditrichia > Calditrichales > J004 > J004. Next base: position 4,891 of record RFFS01000154.1, on the reverse strand, counting down.
GGTTTTCTTTTAATTGAATCGCTTATTTCGTATCTTAACCCATGCTTTATTGTTTTAGTATTGCTGATTTTCCGAAATGACCGCGCAAAATTGGACCATTGTTACCATTCTGAAAACCACGGCCGATTTTTTTTCTCAAAAGAACATCGAGAATCCGCGTTTGAATGCCGAGCTTTTGCTGGGGCATGTGTTGGATATGCCGCGCGTCCGGCTTTATCTGGAGCATGACCGGCCCCTTTCCCCGGAAGAAGTGAAACGGTATCGTGAACAGGTGCGGCGACGGGTACGACACGAGCCGTTGCAGTATATTGTGGGCAGCGCGGGATTTATGGGGATGGAATTTGAGGTGACACCGGCCGTGTTGATTCCGCGTCCGGAGACGGAGTTGTTGGCGGAGAAGGTGTTGGAATTGAAGGAAACGATGGATGCGCCCCGGCTGCTCGATATCGGAACGGGAAGCGGCGCTCTGGCGGTGAGTCTGGCCCGTTTATGGCCGCAAAGCCGGGTTACCGCCCTGGATATCAGCGCGGCCGCCCTTCAGGTAGCCCAAAATAACGCCCAACGGTTGCTGGCCGGTGAAGCGGAACGGGTTACATTTTACCGTCATAACGTGCTGGCGGACTGGCCCCGGGACCTGCGGGATACGTATGATGTCATTGTCTCCAATCCACCGTACATTCGCCGGGATGAAATGGACGGTTTGCAAAGGGAAGTGCGTGATTATGAACCGGCAAACGCCTTAACCGACGGGGGCGACGGTCTTGTATTTTATCGTCGATTGTTTGATTTAACCGCTAAAGGAATCCTGCATACCCGCCATCTGTTTGTGGAAATGAGCGGATCGCAACCGGAAAAAATCCGCGCGTTATGCGCGGGCTATAATTTTCCGCTAATAAAAATCTATCCGGACCTGAACAACAGGGACCGTATATTACATATTCAATTTTAATGAAAGTCTGTCATTATGAGTAAACAACAATCAGAAACCATGGAACAAAAAATTTTAACGCTGCTGAAGGGGGAACGAAAAAAGGAATTTTCCCGCAAACAGATCAGCCACCTGTTAAATATTAAAAAGAAAAACTACCATGCCTTTGAAGCGGCATTAAACGATTTGGTGAAGGAAGGGTTGATCCGCCGTACAAAGGGCCACACCTATATTTATCAGGGTGTCAGCCGGTATGTTGGCGAGCTGAGTCTGACCCGGGCCGGATTCGGTTTTGTAAGCGTGGAAGGCCTGGACGACGACATTTTTGTCGCCCGCCATAATATGAACACCGCCCTGGATCGTGACACGGTAGAAGTTCAGCTTTATGCCCAGAACCGCCGCGGCAAACGCAAAGAAGGCCATATCATTCGTGTGATCAAACGTTTTCGCTCGGTGATCGTGGGTACCTATCGTGAAACGGATTATTACCGCTATGTTGTGCCGGATTCCACCAAAATTTACCGCGACATCATTGTAGCCGCCGACAAAACCCTGGGCGCCAAAGACGGCCAAAAAGTGTTGGTCTCCTTCGATCGCTGGGACAGTGACCAGCACAACCCGGAAGGCGCCATCGTGGATATTTTGGGTGATCCCGACACCCCCGGCCTGGATATCATTTCCGTGGCCTACGCTCATAATCTGCCGGTTAAATTCCCGGCCGAAGTGGAACAGGCGGCACAAAAGAAAAACGCCCGCATCACCAAAGAGATTTTGAACGACAGGATAGACCTGCGCGATCTGGTTTGTTTCACTGTTGACCCGGTGGATGCCAAGGATTTTGATGATGCTGTATCTCTGGAAAAACTGGATAACGGCCATTGGCGGCTCGGGGTGCATATCGCCGATGTGAGCCATTTTGTGGAAGAAGGCTCGGTTTTGGATAAGGAAGCCCTGAACCGGGGCACCAGCGTTTATCTGGTGGACAGAGTGATACCCATGCTGCCGGAAAAACTCTCCAACGATTTATGCAGCCTGAAGCCGAATGTGGACCGCCTGGCTTTTAGCTGTTTTATGGAATTGAATGATACGCTGGAAGTGGTGAACCATGCCATACATCCCTCCGTCATACACAGTAAGCGACGGTTTAGTTACGAAGAAGTGCAGGAAATTGTGGATTCGCAAAAACCGGACCCGTTATTGCCCGTGTTACAGGATATGATGGCCTTAAGCCGCAAACTGACCCGTCAGCGTTTTGAAAAAGGCAGCATCGATTTTGAGACGCCGGAAGTACGCTTTATTCTCGATGACAAGGGCAAGCCGAAGGAGATCATCCCTAAAAAACGGCTGGGCGCGCATCGTATGATTGAGGAATTTATGTTAATGGCCAATAAAACCGTGGCCGCGCACATAAAAACACTACCCGAATATAAATCGCCCCCGCCCTTCATCTACCGCGTGCACGAAAAGCCCAGCCCGGAAAAAATGGAAAAGTTTTACAATCTGCTTAAAGCCCTGAATATTCCTTTTAAACCGGTTAAGCGTATCTCATCACGTTGGTTTCAGCAGATCATCGAATCGATCAAGGGGACTCCGGAAGAAACGGTTATTGAAGAAGTGGCCCTGCGGTCGATGATGAAAGCCGTCTATTCCGAGAAAAATATCGGTCACTTTGGTCTGGCTTTTGATGATTACACCCATTTTACATCGCCCATCCGACGTTATCCTGACCTGGAAGTACATCGGTTGTTGCGGTTATACGCGGCGGAAAAACCGAAAGAACTGAAAAAGCTTCGCGGCCATCTGGCGGAAATATGCAAGCAAAGCTCCCGTCAGGAACGTCTTGCCGTGGAAGCCGAACGCGATTCCATAAAACTGAAGCAGGTGGAATATATCGAGCGGCATATCGGGGAAGCCTTTCACGGCGTGGTGTCCGGTGTTACGGCCAGCGGTATTTATGTGGAGCTGAACGATACCTATATAGAAGGCTTTGTGCCCATGACCAGCATGACCGACGATTATTATATCTACGATGAAGCGACCTATTCCATGACCGGCCGGCACAGCGGGCGGCCCATTCGTTTGGGCGATACGGTGGAAATCCGTGTGGAATCGGTGGAGTTAAGCCGCAGGGATATCAACTTTTCCTTATTGGAAAGCGCGGATTTCGAGCCGCGTCCACTGCCGCCGAAACCTGAAGCCACCGGAAAGCGTAACAGGAAACGTTCTTCCCGAAAAAAAGGGAACCGCAAACAAAAATAGTTCCGTGGCGGTGTATTATCGTTTTAATGTGTACGACGGAACATTTACAAAGCGGCCGACCCTGGAGGTCGGATGCTGTGCATGGGTTATGATGAGAAACAGGGATAACGGTATATTTACCCGGCTGACAGATGCAGAGTTCAAATAAAAATTGTGTAGGACCAGGTCTTTTCTTGACAGTTATTCTGATAATGGGCGGTCTGTTTTCCGGAGCGACGGCACAAACCGTGCCGGCCGGGGCGCTGCGCGCGGATTCCGTTAAGGTCAACCCGCAACCGGCCGGGAGCAGCTTAAGCGATAAAATCATCTATTCCGCGGATCATTACACCATCAGCCTGGAACATAACCGCATTTATTTAAGCGGACAGGCCAAAATATCCTACGAAAACATGACACTCGAAGCCGAGCGGATCATCATCGATAAGGGCCATGACCGCCTGTACGCTTTTGGCGTCAATGATTCCACCGATGAAGAGGGGCAGCCGGTATGGCGCGGCACGCCTGTTTTTCGTGAAAAAGGTTCGGAACCCATGTTTGGGGAGCGCATCGAATACGATCTCGCTACCCGACGCGGCAAAATCAAACGTGGCCGTACGGATATGGACCCCGGACATTACATGGGCGAACAGATTTATAAAGTGGGGGACAGCACTTTGTTTGTCCGGGAAGGCTATTTTACCACCTGCGATCTGCCCGATCACCCCCATTATTATTTTAAAAGCGGCAAAATGCGTGTGAAAATCCGTGATCGCGTGGCCGCCAAGCCGATTGTCTTTTATATAGCCGATATCCCTTTGGCGGCGGTGCCTTTTGGTATCTTCCCTAATAAATCCGGGCGGCAATCGGGTCTGATCCTGCCGAGCTACGGCGAAAGCCGGTATGGCGGACGGTTCTTACGCGGCTTTGGCTACTACTGGGCGCCGAGCGATTATTTTGACGCGACCCTTGAAACGGATTTTTATGATAAGCTCGGCTTCACCTATCGAGCGGGAGTGAATTATAAGCTCCGTTACAAGCTTAACGGCAGAATATCGGCCGAATATTTACCCGTTGATCCCGGCAGCGGCCAAAAAAGAGAACGCTGGCGTCTGAATTTCAGTCATAACCAAACCATTGATCCAAGTTTTACCATTGCCGGATACGGCAGCTTTCAAAGTGATAAATCTTTTCAGCAGGATATCTCACCGAATGTAAACGACCGCCTGAACCAGTTGATCACTTCCAACCTGACCCTTAGCAAACGATTTGAGCGCAGCAGCATCACCGTTTCCGCCAGCCGGACACAAAACCTGCAAACGGAAGAATCGGATTACATCCTGCCGCGCGTCTCTTTCAGTACGCGTAAGACAAGTTTGTATGAACTGTTAGGCGGTTCCAAAAAAGCGGGCAGCAGCCGCGCGTGGTATAAAAGTATCTATCTTGATTACAGCAGTCAGGGTATCGGAAAAGGATCGCATAAACTTAAAAGGGCGGTCGATCCCGTAACAGGTCTGGATTCAACTTATTTTGAAGACCGTAATGTGTATGGCATCAAACACAATGCCCGCCTGACGTTTTCCCGGAAAATCGGCTATTTTAATTTCACGCCGTCTGTCAATTTTGATGAAGTCTGGGCCGATGAAATCACCGTGGGGCACGCCGATAGCAGCGGTTCCGTGGATAAAAAACAAAAAAAACAGTTTGCCGCGCGGCATACCTTTAATG
>RFFS01000153.1 GCA_003696775.1 Calditrichota bacterium | reverse complement strand
GTGATATAACGCAATAAAACCAAAATATCCTTTCAAATATTCCTGATTTCTATTTATGCGTATGGGTCAATTTTTTGATATATTGGCCGAGGAGTTTGAAAAAAGATAATCTTATGAAAATACTCCTATTATTAAACAGCTCTGTAAATTTTAAACTGACCTATCCGATTCCGGATACGGATTTCATTGCTTTTTCCACATTCGATGAATTGCCACTTTTTATCGATCCCACCATATATAATGCCCTTGTATTTGTTCATAAGGATTTGGACCTTGAAACACGGCGTTATGTGAAGGAGTTGATTCGTAACGGATTTGACCAACCTGTCTATCTTGTCGGTTCGGCTATATCCGGTACCTTTTATCAGCAATTCTCGGAAGAGCGTCAGGTTTATTTATATGAATTATCTTCCTTTCCCCAAAATCAAATACCGTTTCTGATTCAGCGCATTCAGAATACTCCAAAAAGTGACACTATTGGTATATCCAGGGAACAACTGGTCGATCCGGAATTTTGGCCCACGGTCATTGTGGACGCAGAGGGGCAAATTGTACATATCAGCCCTTCGTTTGTAAAGCAGTTCGGTTTTGATATAGGTTTCCATCAGCGCCCGCGGCTGGCGCATATCCTGCCCGGGCATGTGGCGCGGCAAATTGTATCGCATTGTGTCAACGCCGCCAACCACCCATATGCCGGCACAACAAATATTTTTGACCCGGATGAGAAAATCATTCCCATACGTTTCACGGCCCTGCCCCTATCTGACGGGAAAATTATCCTGATGATTGAAGACCGGCGCGAAACGGTTATGCTAAAACGAACGGCAGAACGGATTATGTCGGAACGCGCACAGGAACATCAATTGTTCGATGCGCTGGTCAGTGGCAGTGATGACCCGTTTTATAATATCGCTGAAGCGCTTGGAAATATCTTCGCTACCAGCCGTATTATTAAGGTGGGGTTGTTAACCGACTCGGGCACCCGACGTCTCGGAATCCGCGTTTTGGAATCCTATGGCGGATTTGAAATTATTCCCCGGCCCTTCGAATCTTTTCTGCTGGATACCTTTCGCACGGGAGAAATGAATACCCTGCATTTTTCTCCCGAAAATAAAGATGATGAAATCGGGCAATGGGCCCGGACCGCGATATTAGTTCCCATATCGTCCGATCCGCCGTATATGATTGTTATTTTGTTCAGCACACCCTACGAACCGGAAAGTCATAGTTACGACCTTTTACGTTATCTCCAAAATCTTTTAGGAAAAGAACAGCCCAGCAACACCTCCGATGAGTCGATAGACTTTTATCGTTCTTTTATGCAGAACAGCCGGGAAGGGATGTACAAAAGCACGGCGGAAGGTGAATTGCTGTATGCCAATCCGGCTCTGTTGGACATGTTGGGGTACGGTTCATTAGAAGAAATTAAAAATAAAAGCATCCCCGACTGTCTTTATTTCCATCCGTCGGATCGGGCGGATATGCTGCACATGTTGGAAGAAAAAGGGTATGTGGACCGTTTGCCGACCATTTTAAAACATAAAACAGGGCGGGCGGTATACGTGGAAGAAAGTGTACGCTATTATAAGGAAAATGAGAACGGACGCTCTTTTCTTAACGGCATTATCCGTGATGTAACCGAAAAGGTTGATCTTAAAAACCAATTGGACAGTAATCGGGAACTGATAAGTGAATTGATCGATCAGGCATCGGTAATGATTGCCGGCTACAGTGCCACCGGCTGGTTGCTGTGGAATAAACGGATGGAAGAAACACTGGGATATGAGGCCGGGGATTTTCAGGATTTCAAACATATGATCCATGTGCTGAGCGGTGATCATCAAAATGCGCATTTTTATCTGGCCAGCATGGACGAATATTTATCCGGCGCCAGTGAAGAACCCGTGGAAATGGAACTGACCTCCCAAAACGGCCAGGTACTGCTTATTAACTGGAGCGCGGCTACCCGTACGATAAACGATCAACCGGTAACCATATATTTTGGAGTGGATGTTACTCAAAGCCGGTTGATGGACCGCCGTCAGCGCGAAAGTGAAATGATGCAGTTGATGGCCAGTATGGCCTATCGTATTGCCGATGTCTTTCGTTTTATTCTGTCCGATGTAGCGGGACAGATCAATCAACTTGCCGGGAAGCAGGATGAACAACAGCTTCAGACCATCGAATGGCTTAAACAAAAGCTGTTGGAAGGCAACCGTGTCGCGGAGCAATTGATTAAACTATCCAATTTCTCACAACAAATTACCCGCATAATGTTAAAGCCCAACCAGGCGGTTGAACAGGCGATCCAGCTGTTGCGCACCAGTTTGCCGGAAACAATTCAGATCGAATACACCCTGAATGCCCACGGTCAGATTCGCATGGAAGAAAATTTGCTGAATCAAATCTTATTGAATCTGGCATTGAATTCCGTTGCTGCCATGCGTGAAGGCGGGACGTTGTTTGTCAACACCGATATAGCCGATGGCGAAAGCGACCCTTTTTTAAGAAAGAGTACATCGGCGGGGCAATCCTATTTCAAACTGAGTTTTAGGGATACCGGTCATGGCATGGATGCCGATACCGTGAAAAAAATGTTTGAGCCCTTTTTTACAACCAGCAGCGGCAAGGCGATCAAAGGTTTGGGCGCCACACAAATTTACTTTATTGTAAAGGGGGCCAACGGATTCATCGATGTGCAGTCCGCGCCGGGGCAGGGGACAACGGTAACCCTCTATATCCCTTTGCTTACGGAATTGTATAAAAAATATCCGGTACCCCGCGGGGCCACGCCAACTCTTATGATTGTGGATGATCAGATGACGGTACGGGAGTTGATCAAAGATATTTTTGTTGCCGAGGGCTATAAAGTTCTGGAAGCCCGGGATGGTGTGGACGGTTTAAAAAAATACAAGGAGCATATCGATGACATCGACCTGGTCATCATTGACATCATCATGCCCAAAATGAACGGAGCGGAATTGTATTATGAACTGCATAAACTGAATCCCGGAGTCAAAGCGCTGATCACCTCCGGTCATAGCAATCCGGAATTGAATAAGGCGCTTATCGAACACGGCGTACTTGGATTTATTCCCAAACCGCCGGATGTCAACAAGCTTAAACAGCAGGTGAATACCCTGTTACGCGCCAAAGAAAAGATAGCAAAGTAGTGTTTTGTTTCGTAAATTTACAAATCAATTACTCCTTTTTTCATAATTAGATAACTATACAGGGCTGATTGGTATGCAGAAAAAAGTGCTTATACTCGGAACGCACAACTCGATTGTGTCACCGATGATGTCAGAATTGATCAAACACATCACTTTCAAGCAGGTGGATGTGTATAGCGCCGGAATATCCCCCAAGAAAATTCATCCCTTTACGGTTAAGGTGCTCCTGGAAATGGGAATCGATGTCGCCGATTTTAAAACTCACAGCGTAAACGAATACGTGCATACCCCGTTTGATATCATCATTACCGTGACACCTGAGTCACAAAATTATGTGGAAATGCTTATATCCAGCCGGACAAAAATCCATAAAGTGTTTGACGATCCCACCCAGGTAGAAGGCACAGAAATTCAGCAAATAAATGCGTTTCGTAAATTACGCGACGAAATGAATGATTGGCTGAATGAATTTTTGCCGCGACACCGTTTGTTGTAGCATATTCTCATTATAGATCGAAAATTACCGATACAATAAAAGATCATATATGGAATTGCCGACTGGAGGCTGACAATGCACAGGCTAAATACATTTTACAGTTTACGTTATTCACTGATTTTGGGATGCGTTGCGTTATGTTTAAGTTTGCCCTTTTCTGTACAGGCTCAGGATAGTGTTCATAGCGACACCTCAGCCGTTACCAAACAAATTCAGGAAGAACATAACGAAGCCGCCGGCGAAAGTCATGAAGCCGGGGGGGAAGAGAAGGCATCCCTGGGCAGGATACTGCCTATTTGGAGCGCCATACCCTTTGTAGGTATATTGTTGTCCATTGCATTGTTCCCTTTGATAGCGCCGCATTTTTGGCATCATCATTTCCCAAAAGTATCCGCGTTTTGGGCCATATTGTTCGCCGTTCCCTTTTTGTTTGTTTATGGGCATGAGGCCTGGCACGAGATATTACATATCTATCTCGCGGATTATATTCCGTTCATCATTCTTCTTTGGGGATTGTTCACCGTTTCCGGTGGTATTTTGGTTAAAGGTACCTTGAAAGGCACCCCCGTAATGAACCTGGTCATGTTGCTAATCGGTACGTTTCTCTCTTCGGTAATCGGTACCACCGGTTCGGCCATGGTGATGATCCGTCCCATGTTGCGTGCTAACGCCCATCGTAAAAATAAGGTGCATGTCTTTATCTTTTTCATCTTTTTGGTGGCCAATATTGGAGGTTCGCTCACACCTTTGGGTGACCCGCCTTTGTTCCTCGGGTTTTTGCACGGGGTCAGTTTCTTTTGGACCTTCAATTTGATAAAAGAGATGCTATTTGTTGCCGCCATCTTACTCACCATCTTTTACATAATAGATTCTTACAACTATAAAAAAGAAGGCGTCGTGGAAGATGTGGTGGACGAGCCCGAGCCGTTGCGTGTGGAAGGCGCATTGAATTTTTTATTTTTGTTGGGAATTATAGGCGGTGTACTGTTTAGCGGATTTGTACATCTTGGCGAAGTAAGCATACTTGGTGTGCATGTGGCGGTGCAAAATATCATCCGTGATGTATGGATTGTGCTGATGGGGCTGGCGTCACTCAAGACAACCGCTCCGTCCATCCGGAAAGGTAATGATTTTAACTGGTTTCCCATTCTTGAAGTGGCCTATTTGTTCGCCGGAATTTTTATGACCATCATCCCGGCACTGGCCATCCTAAAGGCCGGGGAACACGGCGCGCTGGCTTCTTTGGTAAGTTCGGTAAAAACCAATCATGATTATTTCTGGATTACAGGCATTCTTTCCAGCTTTCTGGATAACGCGCCCACCTATCTGACCTTTTTTAACACGGCTCTGGGCAGCCTTAATTTAACGGAAGATCAGGTACGCGCCGCTTTTGCCGCCGGACATGCGCTGGAAACCTATCCCGATTTTATTCATTTGCTAACGGCCATTTCTCTTGGGGCGGTTTATATGGGCGCCAACACCTACATTGGCAACGCGCCCAATTTTATGGTTAAATCCATTTGTGAAGAAGCCGGTATCACCATGCCCAGCTTTTTCGGTTATATTTTCCGTTGGTCACTGCCGATTCTGATTCCGGTATTTTTACTGGTAACGTTTGTTTTCCTGTAAGGAAGCGTTTTTATCAAAGCCTAAAATGTGTTAATTTCCCCGTCGATGATGATATCTGAAAAAACACCGTCGGCGGGGATTTTTATAAATGTCCTGCCTCAAAATCTTGC
>RFFS01000152.1 GCA_003696775.1 Calditrichota bacterium | reverse complement strand
GTCTTCTCTTCCCCTCAACGATCGTCCCCATGGACGGCGAACTGTCGCGGAGGGCAGATTCGGGATGGCAGGCGGGATGGGACGGGCATGACTGCCCTTTTGTATGCAATAACCGGCCCTACTTTTTGTAGCAATACTGCCTGGTATTGTGTAATAGCCATCAATCCCGTTATGATACCCGGAACAAGCCATGCTTTTTTAACCGGTAAACGGTAACGTTTTATTTCCCCTCTTGTCCATCCCAAAAAAAGAAATGCGATACCAAGTGCAAAAAGTATAAAAAATCCATAGGTATAAACCGTACTCACTTGCAACGCGCGTTTTTCAATGGGTGCCGTAAAGCTCCAAATCAGCGCCACGATAACTGCTTTTATCATATATTTTAAATTATGTGTCAGTAGTCGTTTGCGGATGGCCCGGCCTGTTTCACGAAATTGAATCATAACAGCGCCCAAAACAATCATGACAATTCCAAATACCTGTTGATTATTAAGAGACTCATGCACAACCAATCGCCCGGTTAATATGATGAATAAAGGGGTCAGATTTAAAAATGGACTTACCAATGAAACCGGAGCGTGTTTCAAAGCCGAAAATAACAATGTAAAGGCAATGATATTGAGTGATAAGGACAGGCCCAGCCAAAGTAAAAAAGCGGGAGTATCGTTGATCCGCATTTCACGGATAAAAGGAGTAAATGCAACGGAAGCGCTTAAAAACATAACAGCCAGGACTGGAGATTGATTACGGCCGGATGAGGTGTGTTTTAACGCAATGGTCTGCAAACCGAATAAAATACCGGTGGCAACGGATAGCAACAGTCCCGCGGAAAGCATTTTGAACGATTATTCTTCCGATGTTTCCCGGCTTTGTTTCCTCTGTTCATCAAAGGAGATGCCTTTAATTTTTTTGTAAAGCTCTTCGCGGTAAATTTCCACTTCGCGGGGCGCTTCGATACCTAATTTTATTTGGTGTCCTTCGATATCAACTATAATGATTTTGATATCATCACCGATGGTTATCGCCTCCCCTAACCTCCGTGTCAGTACCAGCATAGTTACCCCCTTTGAGTTAAGTAGTTATCCAATTAGGTTTGGTTTTATTCAAAAAACTGTTGATGCCTTCCATAAACTCTTGTGTTTCGCGTACACGGGCGTTTACGGCGCTTAAACGTTGCAGGTCCTCTACCAGATTGTCATAGGCAAACTGATGCAGCATTTCTTTTGTGGCGGCCATCGCCTGCGGGCCGTTTTTTTGCAGCGTCCGGATCAATTCTTCTTTTTTTGCCCGGGGATTGTCCACAAGATAATTGATCATTCCCATGTCCAACGCTTCCCGAGCGTCAATTATTCTTCCGGAAAGCATCAAATCCATTGCCACGCGCATGCCCAACTGGCGAATCAGAAATGTGGAAACCAGAGCGGGTACAAATCCTATGCGTACTTCGGGGTAGCCAAACGTGGCATGGGGGCCGGCAATAATGTAATCACATACACCGGCCAGTCCGCAACCTCCGGCCAGTGCCGGTCCGTGAACGATAGCTATAACAGGGCGCGGACAACTATATATGGCCCGGAACATATTAGCCATGGTTTGAGAATCTTGCAAATTTTCATCGTATGCATAACCGGCGATTTGTTTAAGATACGATAAATCCGCCCCGCTGCAAAAGGCCTTGCCCTCCCCTTCAATGGACACGGTACGTATATCAGGGTCGTTTTTTATATCCGTAAAAACGGACAGCAACTCATTGACCATTACATCGTTTAGGGCGTTACGTTTTTCGGGCCGGTTTAATATAACCGACAAATGATTATGGTTTTTGTTTAGCAACAAGGTTTCCATGCGGACCTCAGGTTTGTAACACACCGGTGGAAAAACGCCTGGAGAAGCGCTCCGGGTTTTGGGTTACAGCTTCCAGGCTGGCGATCAGACGTTCACGGGTTTCTTCCGGAAGTATGATTTCATCCACCCACAAGCGGGCCGCGGCGTATTGCGCGGATGACTGTGAATCGTAGGTAGCTTTGATTTCATCGATAAGTTTCTGCTTATCTTCTTCGTTCAGTTGTAGGCCACTTCTTTCCAGTTGACGGATTTTTATCCCGGCAAGCGTATTAGCGGCCTGCGCGCCTCCCATAACGGCGTAATGCGCGTTGGGCCAGGCATAAATAAAGTCGGGAGCATAGGCTTTTCCGCACATGGCATAATTGCCCGCGCCAAAACTACCGCCGATAATTAAGGATATTTTGGGTACAATGGAATTGGAAACCGCATTGACCATCTTGGCGCCGGCTTTGATGATACCGCTTTGTTCGGCCTCTTTGCCTACCATAAAGCCGTTTACATCATGTATAAATAGCAAAGGGATTTTTTTCTGATTACAATCCATGATAAACCGCGCGGCTTTCTCAGCGCTTTCTTTATAGATTACACCGCCAAATTGAGGTGGCGCGCCTTTCTTCATAATATGTTTTTTTTGATTGGCCACAATACCTGTCGGGTAGCCGCCAATATGGGCGTAGCCACAAACAACGGTTTCTCCGTATCCTTGTTTATACTCCAAAAATTCGGAACCATCAACGATGCGGGCGATAACATCGTAAATATTATAAACCCGGCTGCTGGTATTTATGGGCACCACGGCGGATAACGGTTCACGATAATAGGGCGTATCAAATTTCGTCGCGCTTACACAACGGTGATCCGGCATCGCCTGTACCAGTTTACGTATATGAGCCAGGGCGGACGGATCATCAGGTTCCTTAAAATCGATGGTGCCGCTGATCTCTTCATGCATGGTGGCTCCCCCCAGTTCTTCGGCGGATACCACCTGCCCAATGGCCGCCTTAACCAGAGCCGGACCGGCTAAAAACAACCCGCTGCCTTCCGTCATCAATACCGTATCAGTCATTACCGGTAAGTAAGCGCCACCAGCCACGCACATGCCCAGGATCGCCGTTATTTGTGGTATGCCCCGCGCCGACATGCGCGCGTTCAAATAAAACACACGCCCAAAATCATCCTGGTCGGGAAAGACATCTTCCTGTAAAGGTAAAAATATACCGGCGGAATCCACGAGATAGACTACCGGAATATAATTGTCATAAGCAATGGTTTGAGCACGGATAACTTTTTTGGAAGTCATGGGAAAAAAGGAACCCGCCTTAACGGTGGCGTCATTGGCGATCACCATACACATGCGTCCTTGAATGCGTGTGATACCGGTTATCACGCCGGCTGCCGGCGCGCCGCCCCATTCTTTGTACATATCAAAAGCGGCATAGCGGCCTATCTCATAAAAAACAGCATCATCGTCTTTTAACAGGTCGATGCGTTCGCGCGCGGTCAACCGGCCTTTTTGATGCTGCTTCTCAATATTGGATTTGCCACCGCCCTGCTCAATCCGCAGACGTTCGGTTTTGATTTGTTCGGATAGTTTCATCCATTCGCTTGTCCATTCCACCGCATCGGGTGTATTTAAGGACAAGGTTGACGTTATGCGGTCGGTCTGTGCTTTTGCCAATATACCTCCATGCCTGGCTCAGCCTGATTTTCTGATGGTTAATAAAATTGAGTTAGACGAATTAAAAATTTAAGATAATATATGATATTGTCAAGTAAAAGAAGGTTCTTTTGTTAAGATCATCGCGATTTCTTTTTTAAGCCCCACAATAAAACGGTTATTTTTCACAGAAAAGGGAAGCAGACGCCTTTCCCCTAATTCGTTTTTAAAGTATTGCCT
>RFFS01000151.1 GCA_003696775.1 Calditrichota bacterium | reverse complement strand
AGACGACTCTTTTTAATTTAGTACATTTGTTTAATCAATATATATTGGAGGTATTATGACAAAGTCATATACAGTTTTATTCTTACTTCTTTTTGTTTTTACCGCTTTTGCAGCGAAAATCGAGCAAAAACATGTTCGTAATTTAACAGGTAATGAAGTATTGCCTGCAACAAACAATTCTTCTGTTTTACATAAAGCCAGTGCTTTGGATGGTACTCCGCTGGGCGAGACGGTTTATGATTACGGCACTAACTCTGTTATGGGTCGTATGTTGGCACGTTCTACAAATGGTGTGCATGCCGCATTTATGAAACGCTATCCGGATGCAACGGTAAATCGTGAAGCCACTTATGACTTTTTTGACTTTGCCGGTTCCGCCTTCTTTGGAAACTTTACTTTGGACCCGGGTAATTATACCGGTTGGGCAAACGTTGCCAATACAACAGGTGATGCTGCCGTGGAAGTCAATCATGGTGGTGGCGTCTCTATCTGGCTGGATGAAGGTGAAGCTTTTTATACATTTACACAAGATACAGTTTTTAATGATTTTGGAATGACATTATTCCCTCGTGTTGATGCTCAGGGCGATGTAATTGTTGCCACAGCCAATGACAATGCATCTGCGGCCGGTTTTGTTGTTTCCTCGGATCATGGAGCCAGTTGGACATTTGGATTGTATCCGAATGTATCTGCTGGTTTTTGGGGTTCTGCAGAAGTGGAATTGCTTGTTGACCCGACCAATACATCTCATCTGAAATCGGCTGTTGCTATTACAGATACAACAGGTGCACCGGATGGTTTGTATGTAGGTGAAAGTAATGATGGCGGTGCCACATTTACCTATACTGAAGTAGTAGCTGAAGATTTTATGGATAATGGTTATTTACCATTTGTTGAAAATTTTGCTCAGATTTCCAATGTTTTTGATGGTACAGGCAATCTTCATGTTGTCTTCAACGGATATGGCGTTGATGCGACACAGGATACAGCAATTGTAACACCTGTTATGTATATGAATGATCGTGATATGACATTGATGCAGGTTGACGCCTGGGGGATGGATACGGCTAAGGCTGCACAGGCAGCTACCTATTTTCCCGGTAATGGTATTGGTAATGCCTATCCGAGTGTAGCCGCCAGTGAAGATGGCAATGTAGTTGTTGTTGTTTGGCAACAGCCGGAATTTGATGCTGATGGTAACATTATATTTGCTTATGATGCATCCGGTGATTCTACATCCGGTTTGATGGCTACGGATATTTACATGAACTATTCAACGGATGGTGGTAAAACCTGGAATACACCTCAGTGGGTTGCCGGTAATGCCGGTGAGTCCGATGTATTTCCTTCATTAGCCGCCAAGGTAAGTGTTGATGGTGACAATTATGTTGTTGACTTGCTTTATATGTATGATCCGGCGCCGGGTGTAAGCCTTTTTGGTGAAGGTAGTAATCCCTTGGTAACCTGGTTGTATAAATCAATCGTTGTTACTGCTACCGGTATTGACGATGGTGGCGTAGTTGCCAATTCCTATGAACTGCAACAAAACTATCCGAATCCGTTCAACCCTGTTACGACGATTAAATACAGCCTGGAAAAAGCCGGTAATGTGACTCTGGATGTATATAACGTATTGGGCGCTAAAGTGGCTACTTTGGTTAACGGCGAAAAAATGTCCGCCGGTGCTCATGAAGTAACTTTCGATGCATCGAACCTGGCTTCCGGTATTTACTATTATAAACTGTCTGCCGACGGTTTTGAAGCCACCAAGAAAATGGTTCTTGTAAAATAATTTAAAACATCATGTTTAAGGGAACCCGTACGGGTTCCCTTTTTTTTACGTTAAAAGAAACAGGAAATGGATAGTTGTTGAATCCAATAGGGGGATGTAAACAATTTTGTTATTTTTTAATCTTCACTATTCATTTCAGACGACCTAGGAGGGTGTGTATGTTTAATTTGAGACAAACACTTTTGTTTTCCTTGTTGTACGCCTTATCCGTATTTGCAGGTACGACAGGGAAGATTAGCGGTGTGGTAACCGATAAGGCGACCGGCGATCCGTTGCCGGGTGTAAACGTGTTGCTGGACGGAACGCTTATGGGGGCATCCACGGATGTGGACGGTTCCTTTGTAATTTTGCATGTTCCGGCCGGTACCTATACCGTTATTTTTAATTATGTAGGTTACAACGAAGTTAAGGTGGAAAATGTGCGCGTGGTTCCTGATATCACCAAACGACTGGATATGCAGTTGGCACAAACCACTTTGGAACTGGATCAGGAAATTGTGATTGTAGCCGAAAAACCCTTTTTTGAAGTATCCGCAACCAACACCGTTAAAGTGCTGGATTCCGAAGAAATAGAAAAAATCCCTGTAAAAGGTGTTACACAAATCGTTTCCCTGAACGCCGGTGTGGTCAGCGCGGACGGTAGCGGTGGTGAAACCGGTAACGCGACAATTAACGTGCGTGGTGGACGTGGAAACGAAACGCTGGTTATTGTGGATGGTATTCCGTATAACAGCGCGTTTGGTACCGGCGCCCAGGGAACAATTCCCGATAACGCGATTGAGCAGATATCCACTCAATTGGGCGGTTTTAGCGCCAAATACGGTAGCGCTCAATCGGGTATCATTAATATTGTAACTAAAAGCGGCTCGCGTCAATTTAACGGTAGCCTGGAAGCCATATCCTCGGAACTGACCGATCCTTATGGATATAACTCGGTTAACGGCTCATTAAGTGGTCCATTGATTCCGGGTAGTAAGCATTATAGCTTTTTCGTCTCCACGGAATATATTAAAACCAAAACCGATCGTCCCACGGCAATCGGTACGGTGATCCCTACGGCGAATATAGACGAACCGGCGTTGTTAAATGCCGGCAGTAAAGTTTTGCGCTTTACATCTAAATTTGATGCTAATTATGATAATTTTAAAATAACCTTAAGCGGAACCGGTTCATTACGGGAAACGCATTCTTATATCCATAGTTACGCCAAAAACAACTCCGACCATAATCCTAAAAATTTACAGGATGTATTAGGAAGTTCTTTGCGCTTCACTCATTTTCTGGATGAACTGACCTATTGGGATCTGACTGCCCGAGTGCGTCAGGCACGTACGGAAAGTGGTGACGGTGTTTGGTTTGATAACATAGAAGCCTACGGTGATACCACAGCCAACCGTAAGATCGGTGTGGAATTACCCGCACAAGGTTCCCGTGTGTTACAAGATGAAGTTGGCGTTTTCTTTGATCATGGTCGTGTTTCTAATAGCTATTCAAAAACGAAAACTTTAACCTATGGTGTTGATTTTAACTTTACCCGACAGTTTAAATCCAACTTATTGGAATTCGGCGCGTCCTGGGAACAAAGCCAGTTGCGGCAATATTCCATTGCACCGGTATTTCTTGCTGTTCAAAACGGCGGGCCGAATCAATTAGCGGATATTGATCGATATTCACGTGTTTTTCCGTTCTATTATGGTTATGATATCTATGGAAACGAAACCGACGCAGGTGAAAGCTTTTCAACTGCCTATGCCGGTACACCTAATGAAAACAGTTTCCGCAATGATCCGGTGAAAAAGCCGGTTACCGCTTCGGTTTATATACAGGATAAATTTGAATTTAAGGACTTTATTCTGAATGCCGGTTTGCGCTGGGATTATTTTGATCCCAATACCAAGCGCATTAAAGACCCCAATAACGTGTTCGGTTTTGGGCCGAATGCCACACGTTTGGACCCGGAAGACTGGGAAGTCGCGCCGGCTGAAAGTTACATAAGTCCGCGTCTGGGTTTTGCATTTCCTGTTTCGGAAGGATCCGTATTTCACGCGCAATATGGTATTTTCCGTCAACCGCCGCGCCTGGTGGATATATATACCAACTGGTTTAGTGTGGAAGGTTTGGAGTCTGATGATAACTTCACCGTTGGTAATGGACACCTGCAGTCGGAAAAAACGACCCAGTATGAATTCGGTTTTAAGCAACAATTCGGTAATGTGGCAAGTTTGGACGTTACCGCCTTTTATAAAAATGTTCAGGGTTTAACAAATATTGTCCGGGAGCTTTCCAGTAAGGGACAGGATGTGATCAATTATTTAACCACTAAAAACACGGACTTTGGCACTGTTAAAGGAATGACCTTTAGCTTTACCCTTCGTCAAATGGGGCCGGTTAGTGCGCGTTTGGATTATACCTTGTCCGATGCGGAAGGTACCGGTTCAAGCCAAAGCAGTTCGGCGCTGGCCGCGTTCCGCAATCCCAATGGGGAAGTACCCAAGTCGATTGCTCCGTTAAGTTTTGATCAACGGCATACCTTAACAGCCTCGGTTGATTTAACTTTTCGGGATAAAGAAGGCCCCATGTTGGGCGGTTTTTACCCCATTGAAAACACCGGGGTGAACTTTTTGGTAAGCTATAACAGCGGACGGCCTTATACACCTTTAGCATACATCAATGTCTTGCCGGGTGCCGGTTCGAATGCCGGTGATTTGACTCAATATATAAATTCGGCTCGTGGGGAAGGTATTTTCCGAATTGATATGAAGGTAATTAAAAATATTAAAATAACGGATGCCATATCCGTACAGCCCTATTTATGGATACAAAATCTGTTAGACCGTAAAAATGCAAACAATTTTTACCAATCAACGGGTTCACCTGATAACTCCGGTTTTCTGGATACAGAGTTAGGACAAGCTTTTGCTAACGATAATCCGGATTTTATTTCCGATTATAAAGCGTTGGAACGCAACCCAGGAAATTTTGGATTGCCCCGACTGATCCGTCTTGGTTTGGTGTTAAGATTCTAAGTTTGTATTTATAGAATTAAAAAGAGGTTTATCAATGAAATATCTATTCATATTATTTCTTTCAATAACATGGCTGGTAAGCAGCGGCTTTGCGGCTGATGCTAAATTTACATCCGGAAATGTTTTTGAAAAGTCAACCATCATCGGGCAAACGACCCGCATGAATGTTAATAAGGTGGACTTGTCTTTTGACAATCAGGGTAATACCGGTCTGGATGCCACCAGTTATTATCCCAAAGGAACGACTCTTTCCTTTTTGTTTGCCGGTGGTATCAGTATGTCCGGTTATGTAAACGGTGACTTGCGTACAGCCTGGGCTATCTCGGCATCACGTATTGATGAATTCCAACCAGGTACCTGGGGCATGGATCCGGATGATGCACGGGCCACATTTTATTCGGTAACCAAAGATGACGGTTTTGGGTCGGAGGCGTATCAAAAATGGGCCACTGCCGTTGAACTGGGTGCCGCCTTTCAGGATTTGAATGGCGATGGTGTCTATGATCCCAATGTGGATAAGCCGGACATTATCGGTGATAAAGTGATTTGGAATGTATTCAATGACGGTACGCCAGCCAGTAACCGGGCCCTGGGTACTTTGCCGATGGGTGTTGAAGTGCAACAACAGGTTTGGGCATTTGACCGTGGTGATTTCCTCGGTGATGTGGTTTTCATTCGTTATCGCATCATCAATCAGGGCGGAGAAGACATTGATGATTTGATTACGTCTTGTGTTATGGACCCGGACCTGGGTGATTACCGCGATGACCTAATTGGCTGTGATACAACACTCAGTATTGGTTTTATTTATAATGATGGTGATGACGGTTCCTATGGCGCCAATCCGCCTGCGTTTGGTCTGGACTTTTTCCAAGGCGCTGTTGTGGAATCACCAGGAGATACGGCATTTCGTTTCCTCGGACCTGGTTTAGGCGTAGATACGTTGTATGATATGAAAAATCTGGGATTGACTTCCTTTATGTATTATATCCAAAGTCACCCGACATTAGGTGATCCGGGTACGGCACAGGAAGCCCGCTGGTATCAGGAAGGTGGCTTGGACAAAACGGGTACCCCGATTGACCCTTTGAATTTCGGTTTTGGTAAAGGCGCCGATGCTTCAACGAACCCACGTTTCCTTTACAGCGGTGACCCGGTAGCCGGAACGGGTTGGCTGGATGATCCGCCAGATGATAAGCGTTTTATGGTTAATAGCGGACCCTTTCAATTGGCCGCAGGTGATACACAAGATGTTGTTATCGCATATATTGTTGCTCAGGGTTCGAGTGCATTAAATAGTGTTAAATTGTTAAAAGAAGAAGATGTCTTTGCACAAACAGCTTATGATGCCAACTTCTTTGTTGCCGGTCCTCCACCTGCTGCATCCTTTACAACACGTAGTCTGGATCAACAAATAGATTTTATAATTGATATGCGTGATTGGTTTGATTATGATGTGACTGACAAATTGTTCAATCGTCAGGTATTTAAAGGCTTTCGCGTTTATCAATTCAATTCACCGAATACATCCGATAAAGTAAATGGCGTTGAAAACGCTAAAGTTATTGCCGCATATGATTTTGATGATGAATACGGTGATATATATGAAGATTCAAAAGACGGTCGCCGTCGTGTATGGGATGGACTAAACAATCTGGACCCGAATGATTTTGCCGATCCCAATACCCGTTTTATGCGCATATCTGTTAAAACAGATGCCTTTAATAATGATGAGCCGCTTGTTAATGGTAAGGAATATTATTTTGCCATTGTACCGCATAGTATAGATGTGAATCATATTTTACCAAATGATCTGACGACAGCGGTTGATAATGATTGGGTATTTTTATCCGGTGGAGGATTTCTTGAGCCCAGCCGAGGCTCATCACTTGTAAAAGTTATTCCAGGCTCATCAACCCATAAGCCTTTCCGTGAAATTTCAACAACGGATAACAGCATAGAAAAATTATCCGGTACCAGTGAAGGTTTTGTAACGGTTGATGTGGTTAATCATGATGATTTAACCAGCCATGACTATGAAGTGTCGTTTTTTGATGATGCAAAATATTGGCGAGTAAAAGATGCTACGACGGGTGAAATAAAAATCGATTCAGTTGGCTATCAGGGTAAAACTGGCCAAGAATGGAATTTCCCGATTGTTGATGGTGTTTCTGTACGAGTCTTTGATGCCGTGGATAGCATTAAATCTGTTGATACCTCCGGCACCGTTTGGTTAGTAGGTACAGGAACAGACGCAAGTCACGAATTGTCGGACTCAGCTAAATATGGTTACGGAATCGATTATGCGAAGTATGTATTCCCTGAGATTGCCAATGTCAAAAGGGATGAATACTTCCCTGTAAAAATCGTGGCGGATACGGTTGATCGCTTTAAGGGTTATTATTACCGATCAGCATCGTTTTCCAACTTCTCACGATTTACCGGAATGTCGGATATATTCCTGGCCGCTTATGATATTTCCGATCCAGATAATCCACGCCAGTTAAACATTGTATTTAACTCGATACGCGGTGATATCAAATTTGGATCAACAGGTATCACAACCGCTACATTCTTCGTTTCAAAAAGTAGCTATGATACCTCTGGTGTTTATCCCGACAGTAGTGATAAAATGCGTGATGCCTATCTTGCATTACGATTTAAGATAAAAGGCGATTCGGATTCCTTGTATAAAGCAGGACCTATGGAAATCACCGTTATTCCCACGGAAGT
>RFFS01000150.1 GCA_003696775.1 Calditrichota bacterium | reverse complement strand
TTTATTTTACAGCCGGGTGCCATCCGCTGGATTGCTCCAACATTTTGTTCATGCGGTTGACCAGACGATGCGGGTCGGTCAGATACCCTTCCAGCAACAGAGCCGCTTCGTACATCTGTTCAGTCGTTTCCTCGATAAACGGATCGCGCGGATCGTTTTTGTATATTTTCAACAAATTGCGCGTCAACGGATGATCTTTGTTCACTTCCATCACTTTGGAAGGCGGCGTCAGGTCTTTGTTCATCATTTGCATCATCTTGTGCATGTGGCTGGTCATGCTGCCGTCGGGATTCACCAGGCACGAGGCGCTGTCATGCAGCCGTTTGGACTCGCGCACTTCCGTTACCCGGTCACCCAGGATATCTTTCATGCGTTCCAGCAATTTTTTAAAGATTTTTTCATCGCTGTCGCTCAGGGCTTCGGCTTGCGGAGTCTCTTTTTCCTCACCCTTCACCTCATCAAGAGCGCTCACATCGGCCTGCTCCACCGCTTTCAGTTCATGATCCTTATATTTGCCCAGGCCGCTCAGGGCGAACTCATCCACCGGCTCATAGAGGTAAAGCACTTCAATACCCTTGCGGCGGAATAATTCCAGATGCGGATCGGATTCTATGGCCTCGCGGCTGGCGCCGGTCAGGTAGTATATTTCCTTCTGGCCTTCCTTCATGCGTTCCGTGTATTCGGCCAGCGACGTCAGAGCGTCGCCATTTTCCATGGCCGAGGAATTAAAGCGCAGGAGTTCGGCGAATTTTTCCTGATTGGCGTAATCCGTATAACCGAATTTGAAAACCTTACCGTGCTCCTTCCAGAAAGCATCGTATTTCTCTTTATCGTCTTTGGCCATCTTGCTCAGATGATTTAATACCTGCTTAACCAAAGCGGACGATATTTTCTGTATCACGCGGTTTTCCTGCAGGGTTTCCCGGGAAATATTCAGCGGGATATCGGGCGATTCCACCAAGCCTTTGCAAAACGCCAGGTACTCGGGAATCAAATCCTTATTCTTATGCTGGATCAACACCCCGTTGACATAGAGGTCCAGACCGCGGTCTTCCCGCAGGGTGCCAAACATATCAAAAATCTGTTTGGGGAAGAAAATCAGGGCGTTGAACTGCACCGGCGCGTCAATGGAAACATGCAGGGTATCCAACGGTTCCTGATAGTCATGGGTCAGGAATTTATAAAATTCTTCATACTCTTCTTTTTTGATTTTGAACTTGGGTTCCCGCCATAAGGCACGGACAGTATTGACCTTTTCGCCATCCACCTTAATGGGAAAAGCGACAAAATTAGAATGCTTTTTAATGATATTTTTGATCTTATCGGGGTCGGCGTATTCCGCGGCGTTTTCACGCAGTTCGATTTCGATGGTTGTCCCCCGTTGAATCGACTCTTCCGGATATTCCACGCTAAAGGTACCGCTGCCGGAGGAAATCCAGCGGACAGGGGCGGCATCCTTATGGTATGACCTTGAGGTTACCACGACTTTTTCCGCCACCATAAACACGGAATAAAAGCCCACGCCGAACTTACCGATGATCGATGCCGCCGATTCGTTTTTACCCGCATCGGCGTTTTCCGACAACATTTTCAAAAAGGCTTCCGTGCCGGATTTGGCAACCGTACCCAGATTGGCGATGATTTCATCTTCATCCATGCCGATACCGGTATCGCGTATTGTGATTTTTTTGGCTTCCTTATCCACAGAGATATCGATTTCCAAAGACAAATCGGAATCGACGACTTCCGTGCCGCGCGTGGTTTCAAAGCGCAGTTTATCCAGCGCATCCGAGGCGTTGGAGATCAATTCCCTTAAAAAGATTTCACGGTTGGTATAAAGCGAATGAACCAAAATATCCAGAAGCTTATTGACTTCCGCTTTAAATTTCAGTTTTCGTGTCTTCGCCAATGTTTTACCCTCCCTTGTTTTTACTATTTCCGTTTATTAATTGGTATGATTCTACACCAAAATCGTTACAGGCAGCCTTAAATTTAGCAAATCGAGGCGCCCCGTGGCAAGCGCATTATTCCGTCGTTAAACGATCCAGCAAGCCGCGCATCTCGCTCATAAACCGGTCGGCGTCCTTAAACCCGTGGTTGATTTTACGTATCACCCCTTTTTTATCGATCACTATCAAACGCGGGAGACTGTCGGCTTCGTATTTATCAGAGACTTTTTTATACCGGTCCAATAACACTTTCAGTTGCACATCGTTACGGGCCAGAAAATCCTTAACCTTGTCACCGGACTCGCCCACATCAATTAAAAAGAATTTTACCGGTTTCCCGGCATACTCTTTTTGCAGCACGTTCAGATGGGGAATTTCCTTTTTACAGGGGCCGCACCAGGTGGCAAAAAAACTGATGACCACCGCATGATGCACTTTGTTTTTCCAGGGTTTACGCAGCTTTTCCCCTGTATAATCCTTAAGAAAGACATAGGTATTGTTCATATCCGGCAGGGAAAACACCGGAGCGGGCTGCCCCACGTGGACGGCCGACATTTTATTATCCCGCGCCGTTCCGGCCATCATCAGGATAAAAATTAAAAGGATGATTCGCTTCATGACCCATTCTTTGTTTTTATGATACAAAAAAGGCAGAGCCGGGGCCCTGCCTCACATGAATAATCGAGATGTTCTTATTTTAAGACAGGTTTGCCGCCAAACAGTTCCACCACATTATTCAAAGCGGTTTTATTGAATTTAGGCATAACGGATTGTACCGAGGGCGACAACTCATCCATCAACTCCACCAGATTAACCATCGGTATGGAAGCGTTGAATTTGGCATTGATGGTTTTGATGAATTCATTGGCGATGATACCATAGCCCACATCGGAAGGATGCACGCCATCCAGGCTGAACAAGCCGCCCGTCAGGAAGTCGGCGGTAAATTCCAAACCGGCAACGGGCAAACCATTGGCCTTAAGGTCATCAAAAAAGCCGTTCACATCCACAACGGCAATACCGCGGGCATCGGCGGCGGCGGCAATGGCCGCGTTAAAATCGCTGACAGCCTGTTGCGCAACGGCCACTTCATCCTTATCCAGGACAAAAGGCGTCGGAAGGGGCGCGCTGGCGTCAAAACCCACCGGCACGCCTTGCGGACCATAGGCGCCGCTCGTATCGCCGAGAACGGATTGGGCGGTCAGTAAAATCAGGTCTTCGGCCGTGGCCTGACGGACGCCGTCCGTGGCCTGAATAACCAGCGGAACGGCCTGACCGATACCGGGATCGACAGCATACGGCACGGTGGTCATAAACGGAATGGCGGTTACATTGGGAATGTTGGCTACAACGATGTCGGCGCCGGTCGTTTTCAGGGAATCGAGCATTTGATTATAAAGAAAAGTGAAAGCGTCCAGCGGTGTGGGCGCGGCCGGCGAGGTGCCGCCGGAAGTGGCATAACCCAACACATCATTATTACCAATCCACACCGTCATAAAGGTGGGTTGCAGCATTTTGGCCTGCTGGTACTGGGTTGTGTTGCCAAAATTGGGATTGCGTAAAACGATGTCAAAAAAGGAATTGCTGCCCGTGGCGCTGGAAGCGGCGTCAATCGCGTTCAGCACATCCACCAGGGCGGCGCCGGGCACGCCGAGATTGTTATAAGGCTGGGTCAATCCGCCCACATCCGTAGAGGCGTATGGGAAAGCAAAGTTATAATCCGAGGGATAGGAGGCGGGGGTGATCACCGGATCGGGATCGCCGCCCTGAGTAGCCGGATTATCAAGATAAACCAGTTCCAGAATGCCGCCGCCGGAAGTTGTATAAGCGCCAATTCCCGGGTAACGCAGCAAGGGCTGATTGAACGCGCTCACCCCGGCCTGGGTGGCGATCATTTTCGGGAAACTGTACTTTTGATGTTCCTGGGTCAGAGCGCCGGACTGATAACCGGCGGTAAGACTGTTGCCCACGGCCACAAAACGGCTGAAGTCAGCATCACCGGTATCCAGCTTAGTGGCCGTCACATCCGGTTCTTGCAAGGCGCAGGACGCCGCCAGAAACAGCGTCATAAACAAAGCAGAGAGTTTTAATACGGTTTTCATAAAATATTCTCCTATATTCACGGATTAAAGTCCTAATTCCAGGTTTACGCCAAACAAATTACCGACACCGGTATAGGTTCCGTTGAAACCGTCCACGGAGTTGGTGACGGTACGATCGGCTTGCATGAGCAGCATGTAAAAACCGTCGATGGTCATGCTGTCGGAGACCTTATATCCAAAACCCACCGAATAAAGGTCGCGCGTGCCTTCGGGCAGCGAGGGTTCCACGCGTTCATCGGGGATGGCGGTATTGTCACGCAGATAGCCCAGACGCAGGGCAAGCTCTTTATTCATGCGATATTCCAGACCAAAACGCAGGCTGGAGGCGTCCTGATATTTCCGTTCGGCCACGGATTCCGACTGACCGGCCACCGGATCATCAAATTTAATAACCAGTTCGTCGTAGGAACTCCATCCCAATTGCATCCAGTCAAATTCCGCGGTGAGGTCATCCGTAATATTATAGGCGATACCGACGCCGATCATATTGGGCAATTCCAGGTCGGCGCTGCCTTTGGTGTTGGGAAAAAGGGTGGCTATTTCGGCATCCACAACCGCGTCGCCGGTAGCCGGGAAGTCGAAGGTGGCGTCGCCGCCTTCAAAGGCCAGCAGGGTATTGGGACGATATACCACGCCAATGGATAAAGCCTTATTCGGCTGATACTGCAGACCGAAGTTTAGTCCCAGACCGGTGGTCGAGGCTTCCAGCTTGGACTCTCCGAAAACATTGCGCGGGCCATAGTAAACACTTTTACCGAGAGATACCTGGCCAAACACGGCGCTGACACCGGCCGCCACGGACAAACCGTCCATAATTTTGTAAGCCACTACCGGATTCAGATAAAAGGTTTGCACGGAAGATGCGGTGGCCAATTGACGACCGACCCAGCCATCCGGCCATTCCGAACCCAGACCAAACAAGGAATAAAAACCAAACCCCAGGCTCAGGTCTTCATTAACCTGATACGTGAAATAAAAAGTGGAGGGCGGAAAAATCTGATCATTTGCCTTTGTGTATAAATTGGGATCAACATTATCCGGACCCTGGAAAGCAAATTGCGGTATAATGATGGTTGTCCCTAAACCAAGATGCATGCCGGACAAACCGGTGATGCCGGCGGGATTGTAAAACACGCTGCTCACATCATTGGCCTGAGCAATAAACGCGCCGCCCATGGCCGTTGCCTTGGCGCCCTGTTCATAAATGGAAAAGCCGGACGCCATGACCTGAGTCGTGGCCATAACCAGCACGGAAAGAAATACGGTAAACTTTTTCAGCATAATGCCTCCCTCGGTTAAGTTAAGTTTACGTTGGATAGTTATGAATGAAATGGAATATTTACAGCATCAAAAAGTACGGCACGCCGTTGTCAATGTCAACTAATGCCCGTTCGGTTAATTGCCGGCTTTGCCTCCGGCGGGCTGCTGCCCCAGTTTTTGATCAAACAGGAAAAGCGCGCTTTCACTGGCGCCCACTTTCCGGCTTTGCTGAATCAGGTCCCGGGCTTCTTTTTCTTCCTCCACCTGTTCCTCGATAAACCATTGCAGCATTACCTGAGATGGGTAATCTTTTTCTTCCAAAGCCAATTGATAGAGATTGTGTATCAGCGAGGTGACATGCTGCTCGTGGGCATACATGTTTTCGAAAATATCGACAAATGACTTAAACGTGGCCGGTGGTTGCGGTATGGCCTGTAAAATTATTTCGCCGTCGCGATCCAGAATGTAGGTATATATTTTCATGGCATGCGCCCGTTCTTCCTGGCTTTTAAGCATCATGAAGGCCGCCATGCCCGGCAGGTCGTTCACTTCACACCAGGCGGACATGGACAAATAATAATATTCCGAATAAAGTTCATCCCGAATCTGGTTATTTAACGCTTCCTGCATTTTTTTACTTAACATAACCACCTCCGTTTTTAATTTATTGTGTTCTTTAACATAATGAACAGGAAAGATACGGAATTATCCTGCCATATAAAAATAGCGGGACCGATAATACTTGATTCCCATACTTAAAATTGTATATTGTCTATCATTGCGAAAAATCCCGTTGGATCATGAAAAAAATTTTATTTATTACACTCACCACCATTGTTTTGCTTTACGCCGGCGGCGATGTGACATTTTCCGAATACAGCGCCCAGCCCGAGGCAAATAAAGTGGTGATCACCTGGGTAACCGGTAAGGAAAACGGGGTCAGCGCCTTTCTGGTAAAGCGTGGCATGGATAATAAGCGCTTTGTGGATTTGGTGCGCATACGCGCCAAAGGGCCCGGCCATCGTTACGAATACACCGATCAGGATGTCCTGTTTCAGGGCACCAATGTGCTTTATTATAAGGTGGCCGCTCTATCGCCCACCGGTGAAGTCATCGCCGAAACCGGCGTTATGAATGTTTTACCGAATATATCCGGAATTTTCCGGACTTGGGGGGCCATAAAAGCCGTCTTTCGTTAAGAACAAAAATGTCAAATCGTCTTCCCCTTTTCACAATGCGCTGAAAAGGGGATTTTTTTTGTTAAATTTACAAGATGTGACCATTAAACAAATTTCATAAACAAAAGAAATGAACATCAAGCCCATTGCCTTGATAACAAGTATATCAAATACCAAACCTTTAAAAATGTCCAATCTATTACAAGTAAAATAAACAGAATGTTTAAGCGAAAAAGGTAACTTTCGGATATAATTATGTCAATTTCCAACACCCTGCTATCCCAATTGCAAGCCATTGTGGGCGCAAAGCAAGTTTTAAGTGAAAAAGAAGACAGGGTCGCCTACGCTTATGACGGCACACCCCTGTTAAGCGCCCTGCCGGGCGCGGTGGTCATCCCGGAAACCACCGAACAGATCAGCGCTTTGCTTAAACTGGCCAACCGGGAAGGTTTTCCCGTGGTGCCGCGCGGCTCCGGAACGGGGTTAAGCGGCGGCTCCATCCCCACCAACGATGCCGTGGTTATTTTGATGAACCGCTGGAATAAAATACTGGAAATTGACCGGGAAAATCTGACCGCCTGGGTGCAGCCCGGCGTGCGCACACAGGATTTTCATAAAACCGTGGAAGCGCAGAGTTTGTTTTATCCCCCCGATCCGGGCAGCCAGGCCATTTGCACCATAGGCGGCAATGTGGCGGAAAACGCCGGCGGCCTGCGGGGCCTTAAATATGGCGTTACACGCGACTATGTGATGGGCGTGGAAATGGTTCTGCCGGACGGCAGTATCCTGTTAAACGGCGGTAAAACAGTTAAAAACGTGGCCGGGTACAACCTGCGCGACCTGATTGTCGGTTCCGAGGGTACCTTGGGCATATTCACTAAAATTCTGCTAAAATTGTTGCCCCGCCCGCGCGCCTCCCGAACCATGCTCGCCCTGTTTGACAATCTGGAACAGGCGGCGCAAAGTGTCTCCGACATCATAGCGGCGCATATCATCCCCTGTACCATGGAATTTCTGGATGCCACCACCATCCGCTGCGTGGAAGATTTTGCCCATATAGGCCTGCCCACGGATGCCGGCGCCCTTTTATTGCTGGAAAGCGACGGCCATCCCGCGCAGGTGGAAGAAGAGAGCGCCACCATGCAAACGATTTTATCCAAAAACAAAGCAACCCGGATTTCCGTTGCCCGTGATGAAGCGGAAGCCGCGCGCCTTAAAACCGCCCGACGCGCCGCTTTTTCCGCTCTGGCGCGCATGCGGCCCACCACCATTCTGGAAGACGCCACCGTACCCCGTTCCCAACTGGCGCTTTTGGTAAACAAAGTTACCGAACTGGCCCAAAAATATAAGCTGTTGGTGGGTAATTTCGGTCATGCCGGGGACGGCAACATGCACCCCACGGTATTAACCGATGAGCGCGACACGGAAGAGATGGAACGTGTGGAACATTTTTTCGACGAGTTATACGAAGAAACGCTAAAGCTGGGCGGCACCATCACCGGTGAACACGGCGTGGGACTGGCCAAGAAGAAATATCTGCAACGCATGATGAGCGACACGGAAATGGCCACCATGCGCCGCATCAAAAAAGCGCTGGACCCGAACAACATACTCAATCCAGGTAAAATCTTTTAAATATCATGAGCACACCCGAACATTATGACCAACTGATCAATTGCATGCATTGCGGCCTGTGCCTGCCGGTTTGCCCCACCTATACCATCACAGGTGAAGAGCGCGAATCACCGCGCGGCCGTATCCGTTTGATGAAGAGCGTGGAAGACGGCCTGCTGGATATCACGCCCGGCTATATGGCTTCCCTGGATTTGTGTCTTGATTGCCAGGCCTGCGTCAGCGCCTGCCCCGCCGGCGTGGCCTACGGCGATTTACTGGAAAAGGCCCGCGCCGATATTTACCGGCATAAGAAAAAGCAGGAGCAAATACCTGTTGTACAAAAACTGACCCTGGGCTGGTTGTTTACCAGACAATCCCGCCTGCGAATGGTTGGCCGTTTGATGGCCCTGTATCAAAAAAGCGGTTTGAAAAGCCTGTTGGATAAAACCGGGTTGTTACGTTTGTTTTCCAAAAAGCTTAATGAACTGCACCGACTGATGCCGCCCGTGGATATGTCCCGGCAATATATGCGGGCCACGCCTTCCGTCCCGCATACGTTGCGCGTGGGGTTGGTCACCGGCTGCGTACAGGATGTTTTTTTCAGCGCCGTCAACCGCGACACCGCCGAAGTACTGACGCGTAACCACTATGCCGTTTACATACCCGACGGCCAAAATTGCTGCGGCTCCGTGGCCGGACACAACGGTGATGCGGAAACCGCCGCCCGCCTGGCCAGGGAATTGATTGACGCTTTTTACAATAAGGTGGATTTTGTAATCATCAATGCCGCGGGCTGCGGTTCTTTTATGAAAAAATACCATCACCTGCTGGCGGACGATCCGGCTTACGCCGCCAAAGCCAAATGGTTTGCCGAACATACCCGCGACATCATGGAATTTTTGGCGGAACAGGGTTTTGAGGCGCCGGAAAATGGCATCGACCAAACGGTGACGTACCATGAACCGTGCCATTTAACGCACGCCCAAAAAATTAAGGATGCGCCGCGCCGGGTTTTACGGAAACTGCCCGGCATCGATTTCCGGGAATTGAAGGAATCCGACTGGTGTTGCGGCAGCGCTGGTGTCTATAACATTACCCATTACGATACATCCATGGTATTGCTGGATCGTAAAATGGAACATATCAAAGAGAGCGGAGCCGGAATCGTGGTGACGGGGAACCCCGGCTGTATCATTCAGTTACAATATGGCAACAAACGCCACGGGGTCGCGCCGCGGGTATTGCATCCCGTCAGTTTAATCAATAGACTATATCAGCAATCGCCAAAAAGGAACAACCATGAATAAATGGCTTACCATGCTACTGCTGCTGCCCCTGTTGGCCCGGGCCCAATTTCAGGATCTGGTGGAAAAAGACCCCGAACCGGTATTCAAAAAACACCGCGGCTTTGCTTACAGCCTGGTGGAAACCGGCTCCGGACTGGGTTTTTTCTATGAAACCCCGCTTGATCATCCGCATTTTTTCCATATAGGTGGCGTGTTTGACGCATTGATTATCCGCGACAGTGGACAGATCGATTTTTATGATCCCTATTACGGCTATGTCACCTACGGCAAAAAAAACAATGTGTTTTTGCTGGACATGTTGGCCACGGTTAAATGGCGCCTGTTGCCCTACACCATGGACGACAGCTTTCGTCCGTTTGTGAGTGCCGGGGCAGGCGTGGCCTTTGGCATGAACTTTCCGGAAACCTCCGTTGATGTGCCGCTGGAAAACCAATATCTGTGGGCTCCGGAAGGTGTTATCGGCGCGGGTATCGACGCCGATGTGGAAGGTAAAACTTATGTGGGCGTGCGCGTGCAATACCGCATCATCCCCTTTTCCGAAAAACTGGGCGAGCGCAGCAATCATTCTATGCTGGACCTGCGGCTGGAAATCGGCCAGAGATTTTAAACCCCGAAACGGATCATTCTTAACCCAATAATGTCAATGACCCCTGCTCTTTTTTTGGAACTGCGTGTGGCCGCCAAGGCAAAACAAACCTGTGACATCGTAGAAGCCCTTTATGAAGCGGGCCAAAAAGTCGCCTTATACACCGCCGATACAGGCACCGCCAACAAGCTGAATCTTTTACTGTGGAGCTGGAAACAAGAGACCTTTATTCCCCATGTGGTTTATGAGCATGGCCTGGCCCTGTTCGATCCCGTTATCCTGTTTGGCGGCACAGCACCACCGCCCCTGCCGGAAAGGGTGCTGCTCATGTACGATCCACTCCCGCTCGACCGGTTGGAAGGTTACGCCCGCGTGATCGACTTTGCCGAGGTCTATCATGAACAAAAACGCCAGGAAGGCCGGCAACGCTATAAGGCCATGCGCGACAGCGGCCGATTCGATTTACAGTTCATGACCCTGGGTGCTTTTTTGGCGCGGGAAAACGCCCGACGATAACATTTACGCTTTTTCATAAAGTTCTATTTACTTATTTCGTTTAAACCTCTAATTTCCCAAATCTGTAAAACGGAGGTATCATGCGGTACAAACCTTTTGGCCGTTCGGAAGAAAATGTTTCCCGTTTGGGATTTGGCGCCTGGGGCATCGGACAACATATGTGGGTTGGCGCCGAGGACAAACAATCGCTTAAAGTATTACATAAAGCCATCGATGCGGGCATTACGCTGTTTGATTCCGCTTATGTGTATGGCCGCGGCCATAGCGAACAGCTTTTGGGACGCGCCGAACGGGAAAGCGGACAAACTCTTTTCCTCACATCCAAAATCCCTTCCAAAAAATATGAATGGCCCGCGTCGGATGATTCCACTCTTGAAGAATCTTTTCCGACGGATCATATTATTGCCATGACCGAAAAAAGTCTGCGCAATTTTCGACGGGATTATATCGACCTGCAACAGTTCCATGTTTGGAATGACGCCTGGGCCGAACGTGACGAATGGAAAGAAGCGATTGTTAAACTTAAGGAACAAGGCAAGGTACGTTTCTTTGGCATCTCCATAAACGATCATCAACCGACCAACGGGATGAAGGCGGGCGCAAGCGGTCTCATCGATAGTTTCCAGGTCATATTCAACTTATTTGATCAATCGCCGATAGACACTCTGTTTCCATTTTGCCTGGAACATAACATAAGTGTTATCGCCCGCGTGCCGTTTGATGAAGGCGGACTGACCGGTCGTATAACACCCGATACGGAATTCCCGGAGGGTGACTGGCGCAACAATTATTTTCGCGATGATCGTAAACAACAGGTTTGGGAACATGTGCAAGCCATCGAGACCGACATCAAGGGGTGCTGCGACACGGTAGCCGAAGCCGCTTTACGCTTTGACATGAGTTTTGACGCCGTTACATCCGTTATTCCCGGCATGCGACGCATGGAAAGTCTGCAGGCTAACTTAGCGGCTGAAGCCAAAGGCCCCTTACCGGCGGATATGGTTGAAAAACTGAAAAAGCACCGCTGGCTACGCAACTTTTATAAACATTAAACCGATCCATTTGCAAAGAAAAAGGATTTTATTCTCATGACACGTAATGTACTCGTAATGGGCGCCGGACAAAGCAGCCCTTATCTGATCAAATACCTGCTGGATAATGCCGAAAAACACAATTGGTTTGTCACGGTGGGCGATCGCGATTTGAAACTGGCGCAATCCCGCGTAAAAAATCATCCGCGCGGCCTGGCCCTGCGTATGGACATCAATGATTCCGAGATGCGCAAAAGCCAGATCCAAAAAGCCGATGTGGTGGTGAATATGCTGGCCCCCATGTTTCAGGAGATGGTGGCCATCGAATGCGTGCATAACAACACGCACATGATTTCCGTATCGTATGAAGGCCGTCGCATTCGTGACCTGGAAATGGACGCCCAGCGCAAAGGCCTGCTTATTCTGACCGAAATCGGCCTGGACCCGGGCATCGACCACATGGCGGCCGCGGCCATGATTGACACCATCCGTGAAAAAGGCGGCGTTGTTAAATCCTTTGAATCTTACGGGGGGGGATTGCCGGCGCTGGATTCCCTGATTAATCCGTTGAAATATGTGATCAGTTGGAATCCGCGCAATGTGGTGATGGCCGGCGAAAGCGGCGCGCAATATCTGCGGGATGGGAAAATCAAAATCATCCCCCATCATTATGTATTCCTCAATTCCTGGAACATGGAAGTGGACGGCCTGGGCACCATGGAGGCCTATCCCAACCGGGATTCGCTTAATTATAAATGTTTGTACGGGTTTGAAAAAGCGGAAACCGTTATCCGCGGCACCCTGCGTTATCCGGGCTGGAGCGAAACCTGGTTCCAGATCGTGCGCCTCGGACTGCCCAATGAGGAACAATCGATTCCCGATTTAAAAAATTACACCTGGGCCGAACTGACGGAAATGTTTTTACCGTTGCAGGCCAATGGCAGCAGTATTGAAGAACGCACCGCCAACTATCTCGGCTTAAGCCCCACCGGCGCCATAATGTCCAACCTGCGCTGGCTGGGTCTGTTTTCCAATGAAAAAATCGGCGTGGATGTGGAAACATCCACCGAAGCCATGACCTATCTGATCAGCAAAAAGCTAAAACTGACACCGGATGCGCGCGACATGGTGGTGCTGGTGCACCGCATGATGGTGGAATACCCCAATAGCAATGAAAAAGAACTTTATACGGCGTCGATGATCCATAACGGGGAACGCGGCGGATTTACGGCCATGTCAAAAACCGTTGGCCTGCCCGCGGCAATTGTGGCGAAGTTGCTATTACAAAACGAATTACCGTTAACAGGCTGCCACATCCCGACTCATCCGGCAATTTACCAACCGGTGTTGAAAGAATTAAAGGAACACGACATCGCCTTTACGGAAAAAGTAGAAAAGATATGAAAATAAAAAGGGCCCAAAATCAAGCGGGCCCTTTTTTTATACTTATGCTTCCAGCTTCTTCACCAGGTCCAGCGCACCCTGAAATTGAGTTTCGCTGCGTCGGATATACTCGGTCACTTCATCAATATAGCCGTCCACGCTGGCCGACCACACCCGGTTGATGTACCGTTCACCGGTGGCGAAAAAGTTCATTACATCGGCGTAGCTTTGCAGGCCGTACATATGCCCGATGGATTTACGCGCTTCCACGAAATCCGTCAGGGCGCCGGGCAGACGTTCATCGATCTCCTTATGCACCTGCTGGGGATTGTTTTCATCGATATTTTGATGAATCACCCTTACCTGTTCAACAATGTGTTCCAGGCTTTCACGAATGGTTTGCAAGTTTGCCGTCAGCACATCGGCATGTTTGGCTTCCTTGCTTTGCGTGGAGCGCAGTATTATAATCCCAATAACCGAAAGTAACAGGCTCAGGCTAAAGTGCAGCCAGTGGCCCTGCAGTTCATGCGCGGCAAACAAAGAGGCCGTAACAAAGCCGACAGCTATCAAAAAATAACTAATATTTTTCATATCAGCCCCCCATTCCCTGTAAAATAAAATAGATGGCAAACCCCACGCCCACCAGCGCTTCGCCGACAATCAATCCGGCGGCGGCGGGAATACCAAACTCTTCGCTCCATTGCTTGCCCAGTTTCCAATCCGTCAGCAGGCGAAGCAACGTTCCCAGGCTGTACGTGAGCACGATGTTGAAGGGCAGATAAAAGCCCAGCCCCACCAACACGCCCAGTCCGCCGATACCGGTGGCGCTGAGCATGGCACCGATTCCGGCGCCGGCGATATATTTATCCACCGGTACATCGCCGCCCAGAATACCAGTAATCATACTGGCCAGCGCCTGGCCCTGTGGCGCAGGCAGCCGTTCGCTCCCCATGCCGTAGGCCTGATGCAAAACAAAAATAAGCCCCATAACGATAATCGGTCCGATCCAGACGCCCATGAACTGAGCCATCTGCTGCATGCGCGGGGTCGCCCCCACCAGATAGCCGGTTTTCAGGTCCATCATCATGTCCGTCGCCTGCGACATGGCCACGCAGGCCGCGGCGCCCACCAACAGCGATGAAATGATGGCGGCGTTGTTTGACAATCCGCTGGAAATAATGATCAGTATGGTAACGGCGATCAGGGTCATACCGCTTAACGGCGACCAGTTGGTACGTCCGATACTTTCCGAAAGGATCACACCGGCAACCCATATCCAAAGAACGCCCAATAAAGCCATGGACGCCCCGCGGATAAAGCCCATCTCATGGGTGGAATATATGGCGATGACGAATAACAATAAGGCCGCCAGCCCCACGGCGATGTACAATATCTTTATCGGCATCTCATCCTGAGAAACCGCCGACTTAACCTTACCCGCCGATTGCATGCTTTTTATCGCGCTGACAATCAGCGGAAGGGCCAGTACGATGCCGGTCAGCGCGCCGCCGATCAGCATGCCGATGCCCACGGGCCGAAACATGTGCAAACGCAGATAATTCGGCATATCCGTTGCGGCGGATTGAAGCATGTCCATACTTGGCAACCAGCCCAGAGCGTCCATCAACGGCGCCAGCACCCAATAACTGACAAAACCGCCGACAATAAAATAGACACCGCCCTTGCCGGCAATATAAGCCGCGCCCAGGGTGAGCAGGGAAATATACCACACACCGTTCATATAATCCGGCATGCCGATTTGCGCGCCCAGATTCCAGTTTTCAAAATGGGTGTATTGACTGATAAAGTGGACGATGGCGCTGATCAGAGCCCCACCCAGCAGGTAGTAGGTTTTTTTGATGCCTGCGCCCGGCGACTTTAAGATGGCCGCCACCGCCACACCGCCCGGATAGGTCAGACGTTCAAAATCAATCATCTGTTTGCGCAGGGGAATGATGAACCCGACACCCAGGATACCACCGGCGATGGTGGCAAAAATCATCACCACGGCGCTGAAATCCGTTTGCCCCAGGATAAAAAGAGCGGGGACGGAAAACATCATGCCGGAAGAAGCGCCGTTGACCGCGCTGGCCACGGTTTGATTGATGTTGTTTTCCACGATGCTGCTGCGGCCCATTAATCCGCGTAGTATGCCAAACCCGAGTATGGCCGCCAGTTCCGATCCTTCTATGGAAAAGCCGAGAATCAGCGCGGCGTAACCGATACTGAGGGCGATCACGATCCCCAACACATAACCGATCAGCAAGCCGGGTAGCGTCAATTCAGGATATGGACCGCGCCTGACCACCTGTGAGGGTGCCGACATAGTGCCTCCTTTTTTTATAGGGTTGTAATGAATGTTTGGATAGCGTTGGAAGACCATTATACACAGCACGGTAATTTGATCAAAATAAATCCTTTTTTCTTTAAACGGAGACGCATTGTTTACCCTTTTTTTGTAGTTTTGCTCTTTATCGTCATCGGAAAGGAACACAGATGATCCATTGGAATATCGATCCGGAGTTATTTTCCTTCGGCTTTATACATATCCGTTATTACAGCCTGATGTTTATCATCTCTTTTGGGCTGGGTGTCGTTTTAATGAAAAAATTTTTCCGTCTGGAAGGCATGGAGCCGTTGGATGTGGATGATTTGCTGATGTATATGATGGGCGGCACGATCATCGGCGCGCGGCTGGGTCATGTGCTGTTTTACAGCCCGGCTTATTATTTTAGTCATCCCCTGGAAATATTAATGGTCTGGAAAGGCGGTCTGGCCAGTCATGGCGCAGCGATCGGCATTTTGCTGGCACTGTGGCTTTTTTCAAAAAAGAAAGGTTACGATTATCTTTGGACGGTGGATCGGATCGTTATTGTGGTGGCGCTGGCCGGCGGTTTTATCCGCTTGGGTAATCTATTCAATTCGGAGATTGTCGGCGCTCCGACGGATGTGCCCTGGGCCTTTATTTTTGAACGGTTGGATAATATCCCGCGTCATCCCACCCAGATTTATGAATCGCTGGCCTATTTCACTATCTTTTTTCTTTTATACCGGATTTATATGAAGCAAAAATCGCAACTGGCGCGCGGCTACCTGCTGGGACTGTTTTTGGTGTTGGTGTTTGGTTTTCGCTTTTTTGTGGAATTTTTCAAGGAAGTCCAGGAACCCTTTGAGCGCGGCTTACCGCTTGATATGGGACAAATTTTAAGCATTCCCGCGGTATTGGGCGGCCTGTATCTGATGATGACGGCCGGCAAGCGCCCGCCGGCACGGCATCGGGTTAAAAGGGCAAAAGCAAAGAAAAACAAACCGGGCTGATCCTTATTTACCCAACCTTGTTGGCATGAGCAACACATGTTATAATTCTTTTAAACAGTCTTGGGGAACCTTCAGGTATTACACCCATTGAATCCGTCCTATGCATACTACAGGCTTAACATTGCATGTACAATCATGCCTTAGCGATGACTTTGTAACATTAAGAAGACCCAAGCCCTGTTAAACGCCGGGCTTAAAAACCGGATTGGCGGCGATGTGGATATAAGGCCGGACGGACATACCACGCCAAGCGGCGCCGCCGCCCGCGTTTTGGCGACAAGCCGCATAGAGGCCAAAGTCGGTATGACCTGTTTAGGCTGGATCATGAATTAAGCCCTGAAGACTGGGAGAAAATGTACAGAAAAGTTCTTTATTACATTAACCGGCACGGTGTTAAGGTAAAAATTTTGCATAATTATGATGAAATAAAGCTGGAGGATATAAAGTTATGAGTGAATATCATGTGACGGAAGCTGAAGATTTTTTAAGGGAAAAAGGCAAAGATATAACCAGGGAAGAGTCTTTTGCCCTGTATGGCTACATAACGGGGCTTTACATAGCCCACAAACTTACAGTTGATGAATATGCCTATTTAATGGACAAGATACCCGTGGACAATAAAGAGCTGGAAGCGGTGAACCTTTAGTGTGCACTTCGACAGGCTCAGTGCACGCACGGGGCTCAGTGCACGCACGGGGCTCAGTGCACGCACGGGGCTCAGTGCACGATGCCTTGACATGTGGCGCCGCCGTCCGCGTTTTGGCGACAAGCCGCATAGAGGCCAAAGTCGGTATGACCTGTTTAGGCCGGATCATATATGCCCTGAGAATGATTGGCCCGACATGGTTAAATACATGCAGCGTTACATCTTTAAGTATGCGTATAAAATAAAAGTATTACACAATTACGGCACACCAGGAATGGAGGCTAAAACACAATGAAAGGCAGCCATTACTTTAAGGAAATATTAGACTACATCCATGACCGTGGCAAGGAGATTACACGGGAAGAATCGTTTGCCGTTTACGGTTATGCGCACGGCATGTATATGACGGATCAAATAACGGTAGAGGAGTTTTATAAAATATTGGGAAAACTCCCCGTGGACAATAAAGAGCTGGAAGCGGTAACGCTATGAGCAAGGGATGGCTTAATAATGTAAAAAGCGACGCCAGGGATATAAAAGAGGATGACCGCGAGCGCTGGTTGGTTTTTTATGGTTATGTTAACGGACTATACATAGCGGGTAAGCTTACGGTGGATGAATTTTGGGAAGCGGTGAACGCCATACCCCTGCCCGGGGAGGAACTGGAAAACCTGATGCCTTAATATACGGTGCGGAGCCCCTTTCATGGGAACGTCTATATTTCTAAAGCGGTATCCGTGCCATTATGCGTTTTTTAATTTGTTTCAATCCCACTCTGGTTCGATTAAAAGCCCTGAACCGTTCCCTGAGCCTGTCGAAGGGAACGGTGCCAATCCCCCACGGATATTAATAACCGTATAAAAAAACATAACAAATCTATTTGGCGTACTTGATATATGGGATTTACTATCGTATTATTGTATAGATAATAAAAGACTCCATTATAATGGCCAATAAATACAAATATTTAATTGCCCATATTAAAAAACTTCCGGACGGAAGTTTTGACCGCCCACATTTCCTGGAGGAACATCTCGAAAGAACGGCCAAACTTACCGCGGAAAACTGTGCGGATTTTATTAACTACAAGGTTCCGTTGATACTGGGATATTTACATGATATAGGCAAAGCTTCCGATGCCTTTCAGGAGCGCATCCGCATAAAAAGTGGTTTTGAAGCCGAAGAGGCGCACCTGGAAGGTAAATCCGCCCAGCATGTGGACCACTCAACGGCAGGTGCGCAATTATCAGCACAAAAGTATGATTTATTAGGAATTTTACCGGCCTACATCATTGCCGGTCATCATACCGGACTGCCAAACGGAAAAAGTTCCGAAGAAAGTTCCCTTTATTCCCGTTTACATAAAGAAGTAGAAGCGTATAATAATATTTTACCCTGGCTTAATTCAAAATTACCTGATATTAATCCCAAGGATTTTATGCCAAAAAATCACCATTACAACAGTACCCTGACCCCATACCAATTTCAATTTTTAATTCGCATGTTGTTTTCGGCCCTGACAGACGCGGATTTTATAGATACAGAAGAATACATGAATCCGGACAAGACAAAACAGCGCGGCTCGATGGCAACAATGGAAGAATTGAAGAAAAGTTTAGATGACTATTTTCAAATTTTCCTGAATAAAAAAGAGACCTTTGTTAACAGGAAAAGAAACGAAATATTAAAAACATGCATTCTGGCTGCCAATGAAAAACCTGGTATTTTTTCACTAACCGTACCCACAGGAGGCGGAAAAACTTTATCATCCATGGCTTTCGCCGTGAATCACGCGATTAAACATAATTTAAAACGCATCATTTACGTCATCCCTTATACAACTATCATTTCGCAAAACGCCCAAATATTCCGCGATTTATTTTCAAACCTGGGCGAGGATGTCGTAATAGAACATCATAGCAATATGGAACCGGCAGTTGAAACCGCTTATAACAGACTTGCAACGGAAAATTGGGACGCCCCTGTTATTGTTACAACAAACGTCCAATTTTTTGAATCTTTTTATAGCAACAAAAACAGCGTTTGCAGAAAACTTCATAATATTTCACGAAGCATAATTGTATTTGATGAAGCACAGATGTTTCCGCCTGAATATCTAAAACCTGTTTTGCGCGTTTTAAACGAATTAAACAAAAATTACGGATGCAGCATCGTATTATGTACGGCAACTCAACCTGCCTTAAACAAGTCCAAAATCCTGGCGGATGGCTTGGACAATGTAAAGGAAATAATTGAAAAACCGGAAGAATTATATAAACAATTGAAACGGGTACATATTAAAATCCTACCCGGTACAACATCCGATGACCAATTAATCCGTCACATGGAAGCATATGAACAAGCGCTGTGCATTGTAAATACGCGTAAGCATGCCAGAGAATTATACCGCGCTTTATCTGATATGCATCCCGATAATTCTTGCTTTCACCTGAGTACGATGATGTGCCCGCAACACAGAGTTGATGAATTGGAAAAAATTAAACACGAGCTAAGCAAGCACAAACCCTGTCGGGTTATAAGCACACAATTAATCGAGGCGGGCGTGGATATCGATTTTCCAGTGGTTTACCGCGCTATGGCCGGCTTGGATTCCATTGCTCAGGCGGCCGGGCGATGTAACAGAGAAGGTCTGCTTACGTCCGGAAATGTTTTTGTATTTCAACCTAAGCAAAAAGCGCCGCCGGGTCATTTACGCAAATGTGCCGAATCGGGAGCGTTTACTTTAAAAAAGTATCGGACAGACCCATTAACTCCACCCGCAATAGAAAAATATTTCCAGGACCTGTTTGGAAAATCGGATTTGGATGAGCACGGGATTTTACAACTGTGCAACAGCCAACTCGATGAAATCCCCTTTAAGGAAATTTCGGAAAAATTTCGATTCATACGTCAAACAGGATTTTCCTTGATCATACCTTATGGTCATGGAAAAGAACTCATTAACTCTCTTCGGGCGTGTTATGAAGGCAGGGTACCTATGGAATTACGAAGACAATTACAACGATATACCATAAATATTTTTAGAGAAACATTTATGGCAATGGCTCCTGTTATTGAGGATGTTTTTAGAGACGGACAATTTTACGTTTTGCTAAATGATGATATTTATGATGAAAAAATAGGATTGAACCCGGATATACCGGAATTTATTAAAACCGAATCTCTTATAATATAAGGTGATATGTTATGAGTTATGGAATTAAAGTAAAAGTTTGGGGTGAAAGGGCGTGTTTTACCCGTCCGGAAATGAAGGTTGAACGTGTAAGTTATGACGTGATGACCCCGTCAGCCGCGCGCGCCATAATCGAAGCCATTTATTGGAAACCATCCATTCGTTGGATTATACGACGTATTCATGTTCTTAAACCGATACGATTCGAGAACATAAGAAGAAATGAAGTCGGACAAAAACTCTCACGTGACAGTATAATCAGAGCCATGCGCGACGGTCATTCACCGGTCGAAATTTTTGTTGACGATTCCAAAACCCGACAACAAAGGGCCGCTATGGTTCTTAAAAATGTCTGCTATATCATCGAGGCCGATTTTATTCCGCTTACATCGGATGGCCGCAATGAAGGCAAGCATCTCGATATTTTCAACCGCCGTCTGGCAAAAGGACAATGCTTCTATCAACCCTACTTAGGCACCCGTGAATTTTCGGCCGGTTTTGAACCGGTGTCGGAAGACATTCCGTCTTCTCCTCTAAGAGGCGAACAGGATCTCGGATGGATGTTTTATGATTTGGATTATTCACAAAAACGCACACCAATGTTTTTTCATGCCAAATTAAGCAATGGAATTTTACATGTTCCATCCCCTGATTCTCCGGAGGTGCGCAAATGATCTTACAGGAACTCACAAAATATTATCACCGATTAAAAAATGACCCAAAAGCTGACATCACTCAACCCGGATTCAGCAAGGAAAACATCAGCTTCCGCATTAAACTCACCATAGACGGTAAACTGAGCGATCTGGAAAATCCCATAGAGGATTTACGGACTCAAAAAGGCAAAAATCTTGTACCGTTTAAAATCACGGTTCCAAAATTTGACGGTAAAAGAACCAGCGGTATTAAACCTTATTTTTTATGGGATAAATCGGATTACATAATCGGAATAAAAAAAGTCAACGAGGGTGAAGTCCCCACGCCAAAACATCATCAAGCCTTTATTGATCTGATTGATAAAGTCACAAACGATACCCATCAAACACATCCCGCTATTGATTCCATCAGGACATTTTGTACCAACCGCAACAACATCAA